>CAZFGM010000053.1:1794-18724 GCA_964518515.1 uncultured Alcaligenaceae bacterium
TTCCGGTGGTGTACGAACCCGAGCCGGGGCAGCCCGATCTCAAGAAGATGAAGGGCAAACTGCCGGCGAAGGAAGTGGTTAAGACCGTCTTGGCCCGCCAACATCTCCGGTTTCTAAAGGAGCAGGAAAAAGGGATGGAGATTGTATTCGCCGACATAAGGGAGATGAAAGATTTATATGGTTGGCGAGGCTACCCAATAGAATCGCGCAACGAATTTGGCCCGCCAATGCTTAGCAAAATTCCTCACCTGGACAGATTTTTTGGAAGCGTTGTTTTTAAGGACCGAGAGACCCAAATACTTAGCGGACAGTTTCAGCCACCATTTGGCGGGTTTCCAGGGCCGGATCTTGCTGACAAAAGAGCGGGCGTTACCCAAGCGCATCCCGGTGATGCAGCCTTTTTCGCCCGGTCGTTCCGAAAAAGCGATCCCTTTTCCGGTACGGATTTCGACCCGGCAAAAAAAGAGTTCGATAAGGATATCTTTTATCGAGCAGACCGAATTGGCGAGGTAAGCGTCCCGGGGATGGAAAAACTGCCTCCGTTGCTGGAGCCGCTGGGAATTGCCCCGGAAGGCCGCGAAGGCAAGAGCTCGCGTGGGTTGAAACTGTCCAAGGCCGATCCCGTGGCGGACCTGGTCATTCCCGTGGCAAACTTCCCCTTCGCCGACCTGCCGGACCGACCCGGCGAACGCGCTTCGCTGCTCTACCAGCGTCCCGGTTACGCCGGCGACGACCGCATCTTCTACGACCTCGTCGCCTACGCCCCCGGCATGAACACCAGCCGGGCCGACATCGCGGCGGTGCTGGACGCCGAGGCCATTCCGCAAGGGTGGATCATCCGCTCCTCCTTGATCGATGCCAGCGCCCGCGACCTGATCGACAAGGCTAACCTCCCCGGCTGGCACACCCTGACGATTCCCGTAGGACAGGTTTCCAACCTGTCCAACCAGTCCGGACAGGTTAAAAACCTGTCCTACGAAATCACCTTCGACGGGTCCGGACGATACGTGTACGAGCGGACGCTGCCGCCGGGCATCAAGGAACAGGTGGTCTGCGACGGTAAGACGCTGTTGCACCTGTATCCGCAGCTCAAGATCGGCGCTCGCCGCGAGGTGAGCCGGTTCCACCGCGCCGACTTCGCCGCCGTGGCGCCGTGGGTGCTGCCGCCGGTGGACGACCTGGCCAAGGGCCACGACCTCAAGCTGATCGGCGAGCGCACCGTGGCCGTGGTGCCGCACTTCGAGGGCAAGATCTGGCCGCGGCGCAAATCGCACTGGGCCAATCCCGAGAAGTTCTTCGAAGTCCTGGCCAAGGGCCGCGATCACTTCCTCATCAGCGAGACCACCGACCTGCGGAACGACCTCTTGCGGTTTGCCGAGGTCCGCAAAATCCTGGACGGCAAGATCGGCCGCGAGCAGTTCCTGGACTTCGCCAAGATAGTCCTGGCTCACGACCCGGCTTTCAATGCCGAATGGCTGCGCGTCCATCTCGTGTTCGCCGAAAATGGCCGACTGGCCGAGCGCCAGTGGCTGCATTTCCCCAAGGGCGAGCTGGCCTACCGGCAAATCCTCGCCGCCGACGGCACGATCCGCCTCGTCGATGCCAAGGGCAAGGAGCTGGCCGTCCGCAAGGGCAAGCTGACGCCGTCCGCCACGCCGCCCGATCTGGCCCCGAAAACCGATTCGCTGGTCGTCTTGCCGCTGCCCTACCGCTCGGCCGACCACGTTCGCAAGGCGCTCAAGCTCGAGAAGAAGAACCTGCAAGATTTGCGGCTGGCCGAGGCCCTGCCCCTGTTCGCGGCCTACGTCGGCGCCAATAACGGCGGCGAAGCCCACACCGTCTTCCAGCGCTGCTTCCGCGCCCGCGACCAGAACCAGCTCGGCTTCTACGTCCTCTTGGCCGCCTGCGGCGTCAACCTCGACGCCCAGAACGCCGACGTTCTGGCCGAGCATCTCGACGAGCCGCTGGCCCAATACCTGGCCCTGCACTCCAGCCCGGTGCTCAGAAAGCACGCCAGCCAGTGGGCCGTCAGCAGCGCCTCGTTCAAGGAGGGATTCCTGCAGCACCTGGCCACCACGCACGCCCTCTACCAGCGCTGGCAATCGGACAAGGTCACGCAGGGCGATCCAGCCCGCTTCAAGACTGATCGCGCCCGCGCCTTCGACTACGTCAAGAAGCACAAGGATTCGATCTTCGGCTGGTGCCTGGCGTGCTTGATGGAAGATCGGAACGTCAAGTTGGCCCTGCCCGATAAAAAGGGGTACATTCCCGATCCCGAGTATTACCGCGAGCTGGCCGAGGCCTTCCGCCTGTTCGCGGACAGCCCGGCCCTGGGCTACGCCGCCCGCTACGAAGAGGCCCGCTGCCTGCTCAAGGCCGGCCGCCGCGACGAGGCGAAAAAACGCTTCCACGACCTGTACGCCCAGACCTTCAAGGACGACGTTCTGCCGGCCATCGACGGCGATTTCCGCCGGGCTTTGCTCGGCCAGAAAGGCGAGGCCGACTGGTGGAGCGAGCAGCTTGGCCGCACGGCGAAAAAGCTGGTCCTGGACAAGCGCCGGCCGGCCGTGTTCACCCTGGCCTGGCAGTGCTGGCAGCTCGACGATCAGCCGCTGGCCAACACACTGTTCGCCGCCGCCCTGACCCAACTCGACGCCAAGGAAAAGAACGCCCTTACCCTGGCGGGCATCCACTTCCTGTGGCAGACCAACCAAGTCGCCCACGCCGACGAGCTTCTGCAAAAGCTGGCCGGCGACAAGGAGCTGGCCGGCCAGCCGGGCCTGTGGCGGCTGGGCGTCAAGTTCGCCGAGCATCGCGACATGACCGCCCGCGGCCTGGACAGCCTGGAAAAGGCCCTCGACGCCGAGTTCCACAAGCTGCCGCCGGTCATCTCCCTCGACAGTGTGCGCGCGGAGTACGGCAAGCTGCTCGATCATTACGCCAAGCTGGCCGATGCGATGATCACGCTGAAGGCATCGCCGCCGCCGGACTTCCTGGCCAAGGTGGTTCGCGCCGCCGACCGCTGGCGCGCTCTCGACCGTGACAATAGCGATCCGTGCACGCGGGCGGCCTGGATCTTGCAGCGCCTGGGCCAGCGCGAGCTGGGCTGGGATTACCTGACCACGCCGATCGCCCTGAAGCCGGCCGAGGCGGAACCCTGGCTGACCCTGGCGAGCCATCTGGGCCGCAAGGGCGACCTGGACCTGGCCGACCGCGCTTTCAAGGCCGCCTCGGAGGCCGAGCCGACCAACGCCCAGATTCTGTGGGATCGCGCCCAGAACTTGCGCCGCCTGGGCAAGACGGTGGAAGCGCAGGCCCTGTTCCGCCGGATCGCCGACGGCGTCTGGCAGCCGCGCTTCCAGGGCCTCGTCAACCAGGCCCGCGGGCAGTTGCAGGGGCCGTGACAAGGAAAAAAATCCGCATCACCCAGCGCGGCACCGCCGGACTCCAAATTGGGCAATTCGGGATTTCGGCTAGCGGCGAAAATTTGGGGCCCAAGGGCGAATTGTTTATCAACCTTTCCGGGCGAAGCGAAGAGACGCGACATTCCTAACGATCTTTCCTTGCGGGTAAACCTTGCCGGGTCGAACAAAAATTCCGCGCGGAAAGTCAATTTCTTCCTTGAAGTTATGGCCCGCGCCGATATATTTGTAAGTGCTTCCTGTTCTGGGAAGAGGGTTTCAAACCTAGTTGCTGTAGGGGAATGTGTTATGAGTAGCGTAGCGGAGTTGGATTTCATCGAAGAACTGCGGATGCGGCGCTGGGCGCGGGAAAACTACGTCCCCCCCGATGAGCGCAAGCAATCCTGGCACCCCATCGTCCACGAAGAAATGGAAAAAAAGGACCTGGAGACGGGCCAATCCCCCAGCCCCGCGTACGCCTGGTCTGACAGTTAACCTCCCTGAATTCCCGCGAACCCGCGGGGGCTTCGATCCCGGTCGAGGCCCCCGCGGGTTCTTGTTTTGCTAAGGCGACCGGCTTTGCAACGCAATTGTAGGTCGGCCTTTCCAGGCCGACGTCCCTTGCCCAGATTCATTGAGCTTAGGCGGTTCAGGTCGGGCTGGAAAGCCCGACCTACTAATTCGTTGCAAAGCCAAGGCGACCGGCAGATAGAAACTACCGACACGGCGAGCGTCGAGGCGTAAGCGGCGTAAGCCCGACGTGTAGTGGCTTCCACCCGACGTGTAGGTGGCTTCCACGTCGGGCTTACGCCTTGGCGCTCGCCAGGTAAGTTATTTCCTGTCGCTCGCCTAAAAGCGAGAAACTAGGCTGCTGAACTCGGGATTCCCTCAGCCCGCGATCGTATCCCAAGACACTATCGGCAACGAAGAATTCGGTCGGGGTCGGCCCGAAAGGTTTCCGCCGGCCCGTTACCAAACGGTGGGTCCGTTAACAAACGGTTCTTTCGGTCCCCGCAGGACGTCCACCACATGCCTTTTGTCGCCCAATTCCTCTTTTAGAGGCTGTCCGAAAAGGGAACAGAACCCCGGCCTGGGGTCCTGTCCCCTTTTCGGACAGCCTCTTACTTTTCCGGGGACGTGACCCGGATCAGGTCCATGACAATGTCGTAGCCGCCCACGTGGACTTCCTGTTTCACCAGGCCCATGCCGGGCACGAACCAGGTGGCCAGCTTCATTTTCTGCTTGCCGATCTGGAAATCGTCGCTGAAGCACTTGATGGCGTTTTTCCATTCCTTGACGTTTTCTTCCACGCAGCGGAAGGTTCCCTGGACCGTCTGGCCGTCGGTCATGGCCTGGACCTGCCAGGATTGGCCCGGTTGCGGCGGGAGCTTCAACACGCACACCGGCGGCGTAATCGCCTTGCCCAGGGCGGCACAGCGATACAGGCCATCCTCGAGGACCGCCACGGTTTCGCTTTGCACGCGGTCCTCGCTGCGGCTTTCCAACTGGTAGCCCAGCACCTTGACCTTCACCTCGCGGGTCTTTTTCTTGTCCTTGTCGTCCGGATCGGGCTGGAGTTTTTTCAGCTCCAGAAGTTCTTCCCGGGCAACCGTGATAGTGACCTCGTGGTCGTTCACCTTGTATTTCCGCGCGGTTCCGACGCGGAGGGGGAAGTATTCGGATTCCAAGTGGACAACTTTTTTCGCTTCCTGGGTCGGAACGGCCAGCGTCAGCGCCAAGAAGCCAAGAGGCACAACCAGAAATGCTCGTCGCATAATCTCTTCCTTGCATTGGGCAGTTTCGGCGAGCCGAGCAGCGTAAGCGGCCGGGTTGAGGCGCCGGGATCTCCCGGTTCCTTACGGAACTCGGCTCGCCTCAAAAAATGGCCTCAAAAATCGGCTCTGCTCTTTTCCGAGGTTTCCCAGATTGCCTGGTAATTCTCCCGAAAAAAGCTGGCCTTGACCCGGACGAGCGCGCCGGTTATCGCCGCCTTACTTTGGCCCTGTCCCCGAAACTCGGGAGCCGGGTCCTCATTTTCTACCCGGAGGAGGCGCAAGCATGCGCGGCTTACGGTGGATGACGCTGGCGGCCCTGACGGCGATGCTGACCGCCGGCGGTTGTTGTCACTGGTGGTGCAATAACTGCGAGCGGTTTTGCCCCCGCCACGCCCACGGCCCCGCTACGTTCGCCCCCGCGGCGACCCCGTACGTGCCGTGCTGCGTGCCGATTTGCCAGCCGGTCTGCTGTACGCCGGGGACCGTATCGCAATCGCCGCCCCCGCCGCCGCTGGCCGGCTCCAGCGGCTGGCAGCCGCGCCCCTACACCGGTTGCCCGTAAGGGGGCAGGAAGTAATTTACGTAGGACGGATTTTTAATCCGTCCTCTACCGCAATCGGACGGCTCTACCGCAATCGGACGGATTAGAAATCCGTCCTACAGGTCCCAAGTCCCGTCCTACAGGTAACCCAAGTCCTTCCCATTACCAAAGCGGTTATTTCTTTTCCTCCTTGGCGGCGCCGCTGGGCGTCGTAGCCGCTTTTTCCAGTCCAAACAAGAAGCGCAGGCCGCCGACCACGTGCTGCTGGAAGCGCTCGTCGCGCCAGACCTCGTCGCGGTGGCCCAGGGCGGTGTAAAAGACCCGGCCCTTGCCGTACTGGTGGACCCAGGCCAGGGCGTTGTCGTTGTCCTTGCGCTTGCCGGGTTTCAGGTTGGTCAAGTCCAGCCGCATGAGAATGCGCAGCTTGTCGCGGGAATACGGCCCGCGGAACTGGTAGATCTCGTCGGTGATGATGAATGAATCGCCCAGGTGCTTGGTCGCGGGATGGGTCTTGTCCTCGACGATGACCTTGACCTTGGTGTGCCAGGGATGGCCGTCGAAATAGCCGCCGATCAACGCGCCGTATTCTTTCCACCTGTAGAAGGTGTCGGTGGCGCTGTGGCTGCCGCCGAAGCCTTTGCCCGAGCGGACAAAGCCCAAGAGGTCGGCCTTTTGCGTGTCGGACAGCGGCAGCTCGCCCGTGGTGTAGAACCAGACGGCGTCGAAGTTTTTCAGGTTCTCGGCGGTGATGGCCGACCGGGAATCCTGCGAACACTCCACGTCGAAGTTGTGTTTTTTGCCCAGCTCGATGAAGGTCTTTTCGACCAGGCACAACGCGCCGTTTTTCCGGGTCACGCAGCTGTGGCGGTAGCCCTTGGATTCGGTGATGACCAGCAGACGTTTTTTGCCTGGCTTGTCATCCCCCGGGGCGGGCGATTGGCTCAGGCTCAAAAGTAAGGCCCCGGTTAACAGAAAAAGCATTCTTTTCATGGAGATAATCCTCTGGAAGAAAAGCGGCAGTTACTGTGATTTTTGCCTCTTCATGACGATCAATATATGTTCCGAACCGGCCTCACTTTTGAAGACGCGGGGCCGCTGGCGATCCATGCCGACGTTATAGCACAAGGTCAGCGTATCGCCTTCCAATTTGTAAATGGCCGGTACGATCTGACCCTGATAGATGTGCCCTTCCAGGACATGCTCGTCGTAATGGCCCTTCGCCGGGTCGAGGCGGATGACGGACATGCCGGTTTTTTGACCTTGGCTCAGGATCGTGACCCAGTCGTTCTTGTAATGAATCACGATGCCGCTGTCGGGGGAAATCGTTTCTTGACCGCCGTGCACGTAGGAGAGCATTCGCCAGTTGCCCTGGAAGCGCGCCAGTTCCTTGGTGACGGCGTTATTTTTGGCCTCGTCGGCGCCTCCCCAAACCGGGAGAAGCAACAGAACCACGACAAAGGAAACGGTTTTCATATACCACCCCGTCCTACAAGAGTACTCGAAACCACTTTCCAGGGAAACGAAATTTTTTTATTGTTTAGCGGGGAGCCGAAGGCGACCGGCTCGGCAACGCGGTCGCCTTCGGCTAAACGGTGGCCAAGGCCGGCAAACTTCGTCTTTTTTGCAAAGGGGGCTTGCATCTGGTCCCCGCCACGGGTAGAACATTGGGCGTTGCCACGTCAACCTCGTATGCCATTCTGTGCGACGTGGAGGGAAAAAGTCTCTCGGATTTTCTGCCAGAAAGGAAAGCACGTATGGAAGATGTTTTAACTGCATGGTGGTTCTGGCTTGGCCTGGTGGCGATCGGTGGCCTGGTCGGCTTGTTGATTTATTTGCGGAATCAGCGCCCCGAGGATGATTGACAGGGCCGGTCCCTCTTCGTCGTCCTTGTACCGTTCTGTCCAGCCCGGCGGGCCGATTGTCCCTTCGGGCTGGTGTTTTTTTCTCTTTCCGGTTTCGCTTGTGACCTCCCCCGCCGTTATCCCCGCGGCCAGCGTGCTTCTGGCCCGCGGCCGCGGATCGCCGGAAGTTTATCTGGTCCATCGTAGCCCCTCCCTGTCCTTTTTTGGGGACTTCTGGGCCTTTCCCGGCGGCAAAGTTTCCGCCAGCGACAAAGAGTCCTCGATCACCGCCGAAGACCCGGGGTTGGCTTGCCTGCGGTTGGCGGCCGCCCGCGAATTGTTCGAGGAAACCGGGGTCTTGCTGACCCGCCGTGCGGATGATGCATTTCCTCCGCACAGCGCGGAGCTGGAACTCCTACGCCGACACCTCCTGGAGGGCGCCCGGACGTTCCCCCAGGTTTTGCACGATCTGAACGTGACCGTGCATGCCGAAGATTTTCGCGTTCTTGGTGAGGTGACCACGCCGGCCTTTGTCCGCCAACGCTACGCGACCACATTTTTTGTCGCCCTGATTCCGCCCGGCCAACAGCCGGTCATCTGGCCGGGCGAGCTGACGGAAGGCAGGTGGTCCAGCGCCGCCGCCATGCTCGCCGCCTGGACCCGCGGCGAATGCCTGCTGTCCCCGCCGACGGTCATGACGCTCCAGGCCATTCGCGACCGGCCCGCCGACGAAGCTCCGCAACGCCTGGCACCCTTGCTGGCTTCCCTGGCCGCCGGCCGCCTGCACCCGATTTTCTTCGCCCCGGCCGTGCAGCTCGTGCCGCTGCGCACCGTGGCCTTGCCGCCGGCTACCCACACCAATGCCTTTCTGCTGGGCAACGGGCCCGTTTACTTGCTGGACCCCGGGCCAAACGACCCCGCCGAGCAGCAACGGCTTTTCGAGCTGCTGGAGGAACAAGGCCGGGCCGGTCGTCGATTGACGGCCATCGTTCTTACGCACCATCATCCCGATCACATCGGCGCGGCGGCGGCTTGCGCGGCCCGCTATGGCGTCCCCGTCTGGGCCCATCCGGCGACGGCGGAAAAACTGCCAGGACAAATCCCCATCGCCCGGTTGCTGCACGACGGCGACCGCCTCGATCTGGGGCCTTGCCCCGACGACGGCGGCACCTGGTTTTTGCAAGCGCTGCATACGCCCGGCCATGCTCCGGGCCACCTGGCTTTCTACGAACCGCACTACCGTCTGCTTTTCGCCGGCGACATGGTTTCGACCGTGACGTCCATTCTCATCCCGCCGCGGCCGGAAGGAGACCTGGCGGTTTATTTGCAGTCCCTGGACCGTCTGCGCGCCGTGGATTGCCGACTACTGTTACCATCGCATGGCAATGTCAGCGCCCAACCGCGGGCGACGATCGCCGCTTGCCTGGAGCACCGCGCCCGCCGCGAGGACCAGTTGCTGCGGGCGTTGCACGTCGGGCCGCGCACCATTGCCGACCTGGCTCCGGAGTTGTATCAGGGGCTTGCCGAAAAACTGCGGCCCTTTGCCCGCTGGCAAATCCTGGCCGGACTGCAAAAATTGCAAAACGAGGGGCGTGTGGAAACACTGGCAGCGTCAGCGGAAGGGCCGTGGCGGTTGCTTGGGGTTGCACGTGTTGAGGAGGGATAAGAACCCCATGTTTGCACACACCAGATCCCGTGAAGCAATAGGCCCTTCGGACCGGTTTTGCGACAAAAAGTTATCGCAAACTGATAATCAAAAATTGCCAATTACCAATTGCCAATTGCCAATTGGCAATTTTTCCTCTGCCTCGAAAGGGGCTACTTCTCCCGGGCAGGTCTCGGAAGATGTATAGAATCCTTCTCCCGGCCAGCGTTGGCTATTAGGCGGAAAAGTGTGCCTCCCCGGTCCCTTCGGGGAGAGGAGACGGCGTGGCATGGACCGCAACCTCCTCGTCGGCGGTCAGGATTTGAATGCCGTGGCGGGTGATGGCCAGGGTGTGCTCGACGTGGACGCTGGGCAGGCCGTCCTTGGTGACCACGGTCCACTTGTCGCCCAGGACGCGCACGTCGGCGCGGCCCATGTTGACCATGGGCTCGACGGCCAAGACCAGGCCCTCCTCGAGGCGGAAATCGTGCTTTCGCAGGTCTTTGCTGATGAAGTTGGGGACTTGCGGGTTTTCGTGCATGATGCGGCCGATGCCGTGGCCGACGTATTGCTCGACCAAGGAAAAACCAGCCGTGACCGTGTAGCGCTGAATAAGGGCCGCGATTTCCGACCACCAGCGGCGCCGGACCATCTCCTCAATGACCAGTTGCAAAATATGCTCGCCCACCTCGAGCAGGCGGCGACGCTCCGGCCGCACCTGGCCGACCCCAATGGTGACGGCGGCGTCGGCGCACCAGCCCTGGCGTTTGCACGCCGTATCAATTTTGAGCAAGTCGCCCTCGCGGATTTCGCGGTTGCCGGGAATGCCGTGGACCACCTGTTCGTTGACGGAAATGCAGGTCACCGAGGGAAAGGGCGGACAGCCTTTCGGCCCGGGATAGCCTTTGAAGAGGGGCTGCACGCCGTGCTTGGCGTACAGGGCTTCGACGGCCTGATTGATGTCGATGGTGCGGACGCCGGGCTTGGCCATGTCCCGGCACAGGCGCAGGGCTTCGGCGACCACTTTCCCCGCCTCGCGCATCATGGCCAGCTCGCGGGGAGATTTCAACTCAGGAGCCTTGGAGATCAGTGACCGTAACACGCGGGATTTTCCTATCAAAGCCGAATCCGAAAAGCGAAATCCGAAACAAATCCGAAATCCCAAATTCGAAAAAAGGAATCAGCAAAGGTTTCGAAGGTTGGATTTTGGTCATTTGAATTTGTTGCGGATTTCGCTATTCGGATTTCGATTTTTGAACGAAGTCATTTTACAAAACTTTGACCAGGTTCGCATAGACCGCCTGAATGTCGCCGCTGCCGGACACGTCGCGGACCAGGCTCTGACGGCGATAATGTTCGAGCAGCGCGGCGGTGGTCTGGTGAAAGATTTCCAGGCGGCGGCGGACGGTAGCTTCCTGGTCGTCCGCGCGCTGGACCAGGGCGGCGCCGCACAGGTCGCAGCGGCCGGCCCGGCGCGGCGGCTTGAAAACCGTGTGATACGTGGCCTTGCAATCCGCCTGCGGACAATTCCACCGCCCGGTCAGCCGCTGAACGATGTCCCGATCGTCCACGGCCAGGTAGACGACGGCCGTCAAGGCCAGTCCCTGGGCGCGCAGAATGTCGTCCAAGGCCCGGGCCTGGGCCAGCGTGCGCGGATAGCCGTCCAACACGAATTTTTCCGGGCGCTCGTCCCGGCCAAAGCGGTCGGCGACCATGGCGTTGACCAGGTCGTCGGGGACGAGTTGGCCGGCGACGATATAGGGCTGGGCTTTCTGGCCGGCCGGCGTGTTCAGACGGACCGCCTCGCGCAGGACATCGCCGGTACTGATGTGAATCAAACCGTGGTTTCGGCTCAGAAGCTGAGCCTGGGTCCCTTTGCCGCCTCCGGGTGGGCCGATCAGGATCAGTCGCATGACTTGCCCCACAATCATTTAGTGACCCTGTCACCAAGTTGCGTATGGGAAGCTCGCTCGGCGGTTTCGCGTTGGCATGGATGCGGCGAACGCGAAACCGCCGAGCGAGCTTTCAACACGCAACCCACTCGACCTAACAACTCATTCATTCTCGGAAACTTCGGCAAATTCGCAAGGGGCGGCGGTTCACCGCGTTGGCGTCCCCCACGCTATAATGATCGCATGGAGCGCTTGAACAAATATCTGGCCCACGCCGGGCTCGGGTCGCGGCGGCACTGCGAAAAGCTCATCCTGGCAGGGCGAGTGACCGTGGCGGGGCAACCCGTTCGCGAGCTGGGGACGCGGGTCGGGCCGGAGCAGCAGGTGTGCGTGGACGGCCAGCCGCTGCGGGCCGAACGGCCGGTGTACTGGCTGGTGCACAAGCCGCGCGGCTACCTGTGCACCAACCACGATCCCGCCGGCCGGCCGCTGGCTGGGGACCTGGTGCCGCACATTTCGCAGCGCGTGTATACCGTGGGCCGACTGGACGAAGACAGCGAAGGACTGCTGCTGTTGACCAACGACGGCGACCTGGCCCACCGGCTCATGCATCCGCGCTTCGGCGTGGCCAAAACCTACCTGGTCCAGGTAGCCGGCCTGCCGACGCGCGACGATCTGGGCCAACTCCTGCGCGGCGTGTGGTTGAGCGATGGCCACGTCCGCGCCCGCCACGTCAAACGGCTCAAGCGCCAGGGCGAAAGCACCTGGCTAAGAATCGTGCTCAGCGAAGGCAAGAACCGCGAGATTCGCCGCATGCTCGCCCGGCTCCATCATAAGGTGATGCGGTTGCGCCGCATCGCTTTGGGTCCAGTCCAGCTGGGCAAGCTGGCGGCCGGTAAATCCCGCCGGCTTTCCCGCCAGGAAGTGCACGAGCTACGCGACAGTGCCGGCCGGGAATTCCAGGCGGAAAAAACCGAGTAAAGATGCGAGCCCTTGTTGGGGGTCACGGCACCGTCACCTTCGGCGCCGGTTCCCCGGGGGTGAGGCTGTACAAGGTGAATTCGAAGGGACCATTCCGGTCAAGCACCTCGCGGTAAAAAGCGGCCGGAGTCAGGACGGCGACGCCGTTGACGTGGGTGATGATCTCGCCGGGGCGGAACTTGGCCTTGGCGGCCGGGCTGTTCGGTTCCACTCCGGCTACCACAACGCCGGGAGGAATTTCGTCGCGGCGGGGGGGTTGCTGCACGAGCAGGCTGGCGTCATCGACGCGCAGGCCGCGAACCCACGGGCGCTTGCCCGGCGATGAGGCGATTTTCACGCCGGGCACGTAGAACTTGGCCAGGGTCACGGCCACGGTTTCACGCTTGCCGTCGGCCCGCCGGACATCGAGCTTGACCTTGGCGCCGGCCAATTCCATGCCGACGGCCAGGAACAGATCGTCGGGCTCCCGGACCGGCGTGCCGTTCACGGCCAGGATGGCGTCGCCGCCATCGAGCTGGGCGTCGCGCTTGGCGGGCGAGCCGGTGGAGACGGAGCGCAGGACCACGCCGTCAGCGGCACCGGCCCGTTCGCGCAAGACCACGCCGAGGAAACCGTACTCCACTTCTTCGCCGCGCTTGAGCACTTCAATGATGCGTTTCATGCCGGCATCCAGAGGCACGGCATAACCGCCGGGTGTTTCCCCGCCGTGCAGGGCGGCCAGGGCGGTGGTCAGGCCGATCAATTCGCCGTGGAGATTGAGCAGGGCGCCGCCGCTACAGCCCAGGTGCAGGCGGGCATCGGTCTGGATCAGGGTGCCGTAATGGTGGAGCGTCTTGGGGCGGTCGTCCTCGCGCGGCGGACCGGGGGCGCGGCGGCGCAGGTTGCTGACGATGCCCCACGAGGCGCTGGGCTGACCGTCGCGGAAGCCGGCGGCGAAGGGATTGGCCAAGGTCAGGATGAACTGGCCGCGCTCGGCCTTGCCGCCGTCGCCCAGAGGCAGCGCTTTCAGGTTGGCCGGCGGCGTCAACAGCCGCAGCACCGCCAGATCGCTGCGCGGATCGGCGGCGTGAATGTTCGCATAGCTGCCGCGCTGGCCCGGCAAGCGCACGTAGATCCGCGTCGCGCCTTGCACGACATGATAATTGGTCAGCACCAGCCCCTTGGCATCGACGACCACGCCGCTGCCGAAGGATTCCGGAACGTTGGTCGCATCGGCCAGGTCAAGTTTTTTCTTCCAGACGTCGCGCTCTTCGCGGACCATGCTGGGGGGAAAAGCGAGGGCGGCGGGATCGTAGGTGCCGAGCTTGCCGGGGGATTCGGGCGCGGGACCTTGGCCCAGACGCTGATAGCCGTCGCTGCGCGAGACCAGGATGCAGGCGATGGCCGGCTCGGCGTCCCGAATCGCCTTTTGCATCACTTTTTCCAGGGCCAGGACGCCGGGCAAGGCGTCGTCCGCCCGGCCCATTCCGGGCACAACGAGCAGTAGAAGGAGTACTACCCACCGACTCATGACGGCCCCCTTGCCTGCGCGGGGAAAGGACTTCAACCTTCCTGTTGTACCGGGAAAAAGGAAGGTCTGCCAGCAAGAAATGAAGAATCGAGTGGCGAGTGAAAGGTGAAGGGGGGAGCGCGAAGTGTGGGGCCTCTCCCCACTCACTCTTTATTCTGTACCCTCAGTCCTGTTTGGCGTGGGCGGTTCATTCGCTGGGATTGTGTCGGCGGCGCGTTCTTTTTGCCAGCGCCGGTAGCGGTCCAGGCCCATGCTGGCCAGGCCGAAGACGATCATGACGGCGACCTCGCCCAGCAGCCATTTCCAGCCGTCCCGTAGAAGGGCGTCGCGAAACGGCGACGGGGTCAGAATCGCGCCCTCCTCTTCCCACTTTTCCAGCACGTGAACAAGCGTCAGACCCATGGCATTGACCATAAAGGTAAAGCCCGCGATCAAGAGCAGGAAATAAAACGGATTGCGCGGCTCAGGGGATGGTGACGACATGGCTATTATCGAACTTGAAGGGTAAACTCGGGGTGGCCACGTTTGTCCAGAGAACGGCTCAGGCGAAACGATTTGCCAAAAACCTCCGAGCGGACCCAACCCGCTTTTTTGGCAACCGCTACGTAACCCTGAGACGAATGGCGGTAGATTTCGAACATCAGGTTTTCGCCGCGGGCATCCACGACCCAATATTCGGAAATACCCGCTTTCCAATACAAATGGAAAAGAATTTCCAGATCCTTGGTCACAGAACTGTCACTGACAACCTCGAGGGTCATGTCAGGAGTTCCTTCGAACTCAATGTAGCCGGCCCTGGCGCCTTCAATCAAGCGGACTTTGCCGGCATCGAAAGATCCTTCGGAGACAAACAACCCGTCCGGTTCCGAGGCCAAGTCGGCATCGAGATTGCTCAGGAGCACACCATCGGAAAAGTAGCGGCCTTTTTTTAGTTTCTTGCCCAATGGCCAAAGAACGCTGCTATAAGCCGTCTTTGCATCGTTGTGGGAAAAAATTTGTTCCATGGTCAGGTCCACCCAAACGTCACCGTGGAAGAAACAAAGCCGCGCTTTTTCAGGAACGTCCTTGGAATGGACCCATTGGCGGAAAGACGGCAAATCGACCACCCAATCCGGGATTTTCAAAGTCATGCGCTCTCCTACCACGGTGCGGTGGGATGTCCTGAGTATTGCCTTTCGGGGCTTTGTTTTGACGGCGGTCATCTTAATCTCCACGACATTAAAGCCGCAATCGTCACACAGAAAATTAACGCATTTCCAAGTTGAATTCCGGATGCCCGTGCCGGTTTATCTGTCGTATCAGGCGAAAGGACTTGCCAAGGACTTCAGAACGGACCCAACCCGCCTTTTTGGCAACGGCTACGTAACCGCGTGGCGAATGACGATAGATATCGAATACCAGTTTTTCTTTGCGGACATCCACGACCCAATATTCCGGAATGCGCGCTTTCCAATACAGGTCAAAAAGCTTTTCCAAGTCTTTTTTCACTGAACTCGTACTGACCACTTCCAGAACCATGTCCGGCGTGCCTTCCAGTTCCACATAACCTTCCTGGGTTCCTTCGACGAGGCGAATTTTTCCACAATCCCAACTTTCTTCGGCAACAAAGAGGCCGTCCGGTTGACAGGAAAGTCCGGCAATTAGATTGGTCAGGAGCATTCCATCAGAAAAAAAAGACCCCCGCCGATTCCGCTTGGTGAAGGAATCGAGAACCGTGGAATACTCGGTTTTCACGCGGTTGTGCGTAAAGGCCTGTTCCTTGCTCATATCGACCCAGACCTCCCCGTTAAAAAAACAAATGCGCGGCCCTTTCTCGGGGACCTCGTCCGAGTGAATCCAGCGACGGAAGGATTTCAGGTCCTTCACCCAATCGGGAATGTGCACCGACTGATCTTCGACCACAAAGGTATTCAACCTGCCGTTGAATTGCGCCGGAGAGGAGACGGGTTTTTTCGTTCTGATTGCGGTCATGTTACACCCCCATGACATTATAGCCGCAATCGACGTACAGAATTTGCCCGGTGACGGCCGAGGCCAGCGGGCTGACGAGGAACAGGGCGGCGTTGGCGACTTCCTCGGGCGTGATGCCGCGCGGCAGGGGCGAGCGCTGGGCGGCGTAGTCGATCATTTGCTGGATGTCGCCGATTCCCTTGGCCGCCAGTGAGGCGTAGGGGCCGGCCGAGATGGCATTGACGCGGATTTTCTTCGAACCCAGGTTGCTCGCCAACTGCTTGGTGTCGATTTGCAGGGCGGCCTTGGCCGTGGACATGCCGCCGCCGTAGTGGGGCACCACGCGCTCGCCGCCGAGGTAGGTCAAACTCACGACGGCAGCCCCGTCGGGGCGGTTCTCCATGTAGGGCAGCCCGGCCCGTAGCAAGGCCGTCAGCGAATAGGCACTGACACTCAGGGCGGTCAGGTAGGCGCTGCGACTGGTGTCAATGGCCTTGTTCTTGATCTCCGGACTGAAGGCGATACTGTGAATCAGAATGTCAATGGCGCCGAAATCCTTGCCGATCATCCCCATCAAGCCTTGAATCGAGTAGTCGCCATACTGCTCCTCGACCCGTTTCCAGCGCCGATCGTCGCGCAATTCCTTGGGCACCTCGGCCATGGTTTCGTAACTGACATCGCAGGGCCAAAGTTTCTCGGCTTTGAGGCTGCCGGCGGCGAAGGGCAGCAAGCGATTGGCCACTTCCTCGGGCCGATCACTGGTCAGGACGCCCTCGACTAAACGGATCATGCGCGGGTGACAGGCAAAGATCAGACGCGCCCCCGCGGCTTGCAAGGCTTTGGAAATGTACCAGGCAAAACTCAGGTCGTTGGCAACCCCGGTGACCAGCGCGACCTTGCCGCTCAAATCGATTCCAACCATGGCGCATCCTCGCTTTTGCATTGCTGTTCCGGTTCGCTATGGTCTAGCAAATCCGCACGGGGGGAGCAAGACGAGGTTGCTGAGCGGAAATTAACAGCCGTGAGTGAAGTGGTGAGGGGTGGAGTGGGGAGTGGTGGAGTGGTTTTGCAAAACCTGGATGAATTCCTACGCAAGTCTCCCCTGACTTTTGGCGATCCCTGGAACCGGTTTGGCAAACTCCGGGTTTTTCATGGTGTTTTTCCGCCCATCGCCATTGTCTATGCTGGTTTGGCTTTGCAACGCAATTGTAGGTCGGCCTTTCCAGGCCGACGTCCCTTGCCCAGATTCATTGAGCTTGGGCGGTTCAGGTCGGGCTGGAAAGCCCGACCTACTAATTCGTTGCAAAGCCATGCCGGTTTGGCAAACTCCGGGTTTTTCAGAGACTGTAGCAAAACTATTGGGATGGCAGCCCCCTTCAGGGGGTTTTCCGCGC
>CAZFGM010000054.1:0-11565 GCA_964518515.1 uncultured Alcaligenaceae bacterium
CGTGAAGAACAAGGAACTGCTCGACGCCGAGCGGGCCCGGGAAGAAGCTTGGATCAAGGCTACCGGATAAATGGCCCTACGCACCCAAAGACTATGACCCCAACGCATGAAGCTTTACCTGGACGACGATATCGCGAAATGGGCACTCGTAGCCCGGCTCGAAAAAGCCGGCCATCAGGTCACCGTGCCCTCGGATGTTGGCTTGGCAGGGGCTTCGGACCCACGCCATTTGCTGCACGCAGTCCAGCAAGGGCTCCAGTTTTGACCAAGAACCATGACGATTTCAAAGACCTTCACCTTTTGATTCTGGCCGCCCAAGGCCGGCATCCGGGCATACTTGTCGTTCGCGGCGACAACGACCCTACCCGCGACATGAAAGATCGGGATATCCTTCGGGCCATCGGCAGGTGTTCCTTTGGTCAATGAATTCCACATTCTGAATCACTGGCGTTAATCGCATCACTCTTCGCTGCGGATTCGCAAGCTCAGGACCTTCAAAACGTTGGAATATTTCTCGGTCCAGAGGTGGTTGCCGTCGCCTGCGAGGAATTTCCAGAAACGGCCGGTGGCTTCGGCGCGGAGCGTTTTCCAGGGGATTTCTTTGGGGTCTTTTCGCACCAGGCGCAAACTTCGCGCCAGGGGGCCGGGCCCGGAATTACCGTCGGGGTTCTTCCAGAAATATTGCCGGCGCTGCATGACGATCCAATCCGAGGAATACTGATCGCTGACGTCCTCTTCGTTGTGGTCGCTGCTCCAGATACACATCAAGTCGTTGTTGTCGGCCAGGTCGGCCAGAACGGGCTTGATATCGACATAGCGGTTCGTGGTATTGAAAATCAAGATGCCGCCATCCACCAGCTTCTTGAGATACAGCTTGACCGCTTCGTCGGTCAGCAGGTGCACCGGAATGGCGTCGGAGCTGAAGGCATCGAGCACCAGGACGTGGAAATAGCGGTCCGGGGCTTTTTTCAGGGTCAGCAGGCCGTCCCCGGGAATGAGGTCCACCTTGGCCCCGCGTTCGCGGGCATCCTTCACGTAATAGAAATAGGGTTCGTCGCCTTCGGAGAGATCGATGACGGCCGGATCGATTTCATAAAAAGTGACGTGCTGGTTCGGCCGGGCGTGCGTGGCCAGGGTGCCGATGCCCAGTCCGACCACGGCGTAGGGGGGCTCGGAGTGCGACTCTTTCCCTATGCCCAGAGAAGCCGCGCCTCCGATGATGAGGGACCAAAACCGCGGCGGTGGGGGTGGTTTCCAGGTTTCGAAAATCTGACCAATGCCGCTGGCCGGTGTGAAATAGGTGATCGCCTTGCGGCGCAGCGGCTCCGGCAGCAAATTGCCGTCGCTGTCATACAGGTACTGGGCGCCGTGATTGATGCCGCCGTGCAGCAGGTAATGATAAACCAGCCCGTGGTGATCCACCCCCTCCTTGATGCGGAGAAAGCCGTAAAAGCCGCGGCTTTCCAAGATATAGCGTTCGCGGCTGCGCTCCTGGACATGGGCGGCCACCAGCAGCGCCGCCAGGCCCAAGCCGGCCCGCAGCGGCCGCGGAAATAACGCCAGGCAACACGAAACCACCAGCACCAGGAAAAAGACTTGCAGGAAATTCGACAACAGCTGGCCCAGAATCACGTAGCTCACCACGCCCACAGCGAAGGGCAAAAGGAAATCCAGGGTCAGGCCCAAGCTCGTCGGCCGGGCCGGCTGGCTGTCGCCGGGAATCAAGGTTTTGTTCCCCACCAGGCTCGGCCGCAGCAGGATGGCCAAGAGCCCCGCCAGCGGGTACTCCACCACGCCAAACCAGAAGAACATCGGCGCGAGCAGGCCGTTGAACAAGCCGCCGGCCACGCCGCCCACTGACATCCACAGGTAATATTCCGTCAGGTGCGCGGGCGCCGGCCGGTCCCTGGCCAACTCGCCATGACATACCAGCGCGGTCAGGAAAAACACCAGAATGTGCAAGAGGAACAAGGCCCACATGGGAATGGCGATCTTGCCCACCACGATCAGAACAAGAGCGATCAGGCCCAGCGGCCCAATCCACAGGACGGCAGTATGCGGTTTTTCCACCCAGGTCACCGGCCAGCGCAGGAACACCAGGATAAAGGTGAGCAGGTACAGCGCCAGCGGAATCACCCAGAAGAGCGGAATGGAGGCGATATCGGTGGTGAGATAGGTGGTAATGCCCAGCATGAGGCTACTCGGCGCCGCGGCCAGTCCTACCCAGCGTAGCCGCCGCCCCAGGGTAACAACAGCTGCCGGAACGCCAGCGGCCGGGCCAACGAACCCGCCGCACAAAAAATACAGAAGCATCACCAGGCTTAACTGTAGAAAAAAACCAAACCTTACCCAGAAAGAAAAGTCGATGGCGAAATGCCACAGTACGAACAAGCCGCCTAGGGCGGCAGCCAGACCTATCCCTCGCAGCCACCAGCCCAGAGCCGTTCCGGGCAGGCCAGCGGCCTGCCCCACGAATTTCCCGCACAGGAAATACAAGGGAATCAGAAGCACCACCAGGCTCAGAACAAACATTATTCCGGCGGGCAAAGTGATGGAGAAAAGCAGCAGCACGAAAAACCCGACCAGAACCATCGGCTGCCCAAGCAAAAAGGTCAACGGCGCGTCCTCCAGCCATTTCCACGGGGAATTCCGGCACACGAAGAGAAAACCCAGCGCGTAAACACCCCACCCAATCGCCCACAGGATGGCCTCGGCCGCCAGATGCTGGCTGAGATAATGCGTCACGACCAGCAGGACGCTGAGCGGCACGGCGGCCAGGCCGAGCCAGCGCAAGCGCTGCGGCTGCGCTGGATCGGGCACCGGCGGCACCTGGAACGATTTCCCCGCCGCCGGACCGCGGCGGCGATGCTTTTTCGCCGGTTGCACGGCGGCGCTCGCCTCGACCGAAGGCAATGTCGGCGGCGGGGCCATTCCTCTCCCCTCGGGGGTGAAGAGGGGTGATTCGAGAGCCAGGGCCGGCGGCGTCGGCGACCACCACACCAACAAGCCGCACATCACGACCAGACCGAGTAACAAACCGTAACCGCAGGTCCACAAGGTACTCTGCGCATCCAGGGCGAAGTACGGTTCCACCACAACCGGATACAGCACCAGGGCGAGCATGCTGCCCAGATTGCTGGCACCATACAAGAAATACGGGTCCTTGGCGGCCGGATGCCCGGTATGCGTGAACCATTTTTGCAGAAGGGGGGCACTGGTCGCCACCACGAAAAACGGCAGACCGACCAGGCCCAACAGCAGCCAGAGCACGGCAAAGACGGGATTGTGCTCGGTCGGCGGCTCCCAGTCGCCCAGCGAAAAAGGCAAGAACAACAGCGGCAAGCCCAGCAAGGCCAGGTGCACCACCACCTGCCGCCGCCGGCTATTCCACGTGCTCAAGGAATGCGTGTAGGCGTAGCCGACCAGCAGCACGGCCTGGAAAAACACCATGCACGTATTCCACACCGCCGGCGTGCCGCCCAACAGCGGCAAAATCATCTTGCCGATAATCGGCTGCACCAGAAACAGCAGCGTCGAGCTGACGAACAGGGACACCGCGAAAAACCAGAGCAACAACCACCTCCGGGGGGGGGCGGGCGAGGATTTACAGCATTAAACCAAGTATCGTAGCCGAAGTGTTGAAGGGGGGGAAAAGATTCTTTGGCAGATTAGTCCGCAGGGCACATCGCTTCCAAGCAAAAGATCCTTGGTGTTCAAATCCTTATTCTTTCAGGAGCAGAGCACGGAAGCCCGCCTGCTGAAAGTGCCGATCCGCGGTAAACGCCTCTTGAATCCTGTCGTCTGTCCTGAGGCCATCACCAACCCCCAATGGAATGCGACCCCCGTTATTATTCGTCGAGGTGCTTGCGGATCATTTGCATTTTTTCCCGCAACCTCGCGGGGTGAAAGTTGCTCGGATCAGGCAATGGCCCTGAGCGCAGCAAGGGTGCCAGGTGTGGCGGCGGCGGGCCGGCCAAATCCAGCTGGTGCAGGTCTTTCCAGGAATCGTGCAGGGCCGCCAGGGATAGGTAAACTTGACCGGCGCTGAGCCAGCCGGATTGGGCGAGGGGTCGTTCTTCCTCGACGATGTGGCGGAACAACGTGGCCGCGGCCAGGAGCGGGGGTGGCTCGTATTGGTCCAGAAAGGCTTTAACAACATCCGCCGCGATTTTTCCCCGGATCGCCAGCGGCTTTCGTTCGGGCCGGGGTTTTTCCAATTCATTCTTGAGATCCTGCAAAGCGGGTTGCCATTTCTTCAAAGTCGCGTGGCCGCCGAGGACATTCAAAGCGCGCGGCGGCAGGGCATGATACCAGGAACCCCAGGACCAGGCGCCGGGCCGCCGGCCGCCGTAATATTCCTTGGTCTGACGCCAGCTCGTTCCCTGCAGAGGGTGGTGACAGGCGTGGCAATCGTACTCGGCGAATTCGGGCCACGGTTTGGCCGAAGTTTCCGCCCGGTCGGCGAGCAGGCGCAACGAGGCCTCGGCAACGACGAGCTGGCCCACCGCCCAGGCCCGCGCTTCGAAATCGGGCGCGCCGCCGGACTTGGCATCTTTGTCCTGGGCATCGCTCCAGTGGCGCGGCAGATTGGCATGATAGGCGGCAAACTCGAAATGCAGCGGCGGATGGCCGGCGGCAAGCAGATCATGATTGACGTCACTGCCGGCGGCGCCCACGTGACAGGCGACGCACACCCGCGCCCGGCCGACCAGGCTCTTGGTGTCGGTCATGCCCAGGCGCGCTTTTGCCGCCCGGTTCTTTTTTTTCCAGTCTTCGCGATAATGCTGGGCGCGCCATTTCTCCGCCGGCCCGTGGCAGCTTTCACAGCTCACGCCCTCGGTTTTGTTAATGCCGTGATCGTAGTTCGGGCGAACGTGGCAGTTCAGGCAAAGTTTTGTTTCCTGAGGATTCTCGATATTCAGTCTGGCGGCGATTTCCGCCGACTGTTTTCCTAGCAGGACGTCATAGGCCTTGCTGTGCGGATCGTGATCGATCCAGGTGGTGTACTCGCTGCCTTTGATTCCCCTGCCGGCGTTGCCGTGATGGCAGCCGCCGGCGGCACAGGAAGCGGCGCCCTGCAAGGTCGGCAATCGTTCCTCGGCCGCACCGATTGCCGTCCGCTTCTTGTCGGCGGCGGCTCGGGGGGACGAAAGATACCACGCCCATCCCCATCCCAGAATCGCCAGCAAGACCAGCAGCCACGCTTTCACCACAACCCCTAACGCGGCCAAGCCGCAACCAAGAAGAACGGTTTTCAATCTGGCATAGGGCCTTCGGGCCGTTTTGCGACAAAAAGTTGTCGCAAACCGATAATCAAAAATTGCCAATTACCAATTGCCAATTACCAATTGCCAATTGGAAAACCTGGTTTCTCGAATTTTCTTCCAAAATTGGCAATTGGCAATTGGCAATTGGTAATTATTCATCTGCCCCGAAAGGGGCCACTTCTTTCGGGAAGGGTCCCGGAAGAAGCATAGCGCCCTTCGCTTCGCTTCAGCAATCCTGGTCCCTGGTGTTCATGATCCCCTCAAGTTCCTCGGACTGTCAAGAACCTTCCGGATCATTCGGGAAGCAATCCTTGGCCGGCCCGTTGACACAGGAACCCGGCAGGATAATGATTGTCGTGGCTTTGGCAGGCGATCGGAAGCACACCGGTCCCGCGAAAGACCTCGCCGGAAGGAAAAGCCCATGTTGATCCACCACTATTTCCGCCCGACCCGGTGGTTGCTGGCGCTGCCGGCGGGGGCCGCCGCCCTGGTGAGCTACGGAGCGTGGCAACAAGCGCATCCCGAAGGTCTTACCGGCGGCAGCACGGCGGGGTTGTGGTTCGGCCTGGCAGGTCTGGGGTGTTTAGTGTGGGCCTTTTTCGTGTTGCCGCCGCAACGGCAAAGCGCAGCCCTGCGGCACAGCGGCCGGCGGCGCAGCTACTGGCTGCAAGGCCATCTCTGGCTCAGCCTGCTCGGCGTCGTGCTCATCCTGTGTCATACGGGAATGTGTCAAGGCGGCACCCGGTTCGGCGGGCGCCTGGAAACCGTCCTCATGCTGATCTTTGCTCTCACCCTGGCCACCGGCGTCTTCGGCGCCATCGTGCAGCACTGGCTGCCGTCACGGATCAGTCGGCTGGACCAGGAAATCCCCCTGGGCCAGGCGCCGAAGGTCTGCCAGGTCTGGCGGCGCCAGGCGGATGAACTGGTCGAGAAGATCGCCGCCGGCCTCGACGTGCCTGGGGTCCAGGAGTTTCAGGAAGTCTATCGGGGTCAGGTGCGAACGTTTTTGACGCCGGCCTATCCCAGCGCGGCGGACCGTGCCCTGGCCTCGGCGTGCCGTCCGTTACAAAACCACCTGCAGACGGTCATCGGGCCCCTGGAAAAGGACGTGCAAGACAAGCCGGCGAAAAAGGACCTCGAAAAAAGCAAACTGGCGGAAAAAGACCCGGAAAGAATCAAAGACATCGATGGCGCACTGCAAAAAATCAGCCGGCTGCAGGAGTCTCGGGACAAAGTCAAGCAGGTGGAAGATCTATTGGCCATTTGTGCCGCCCGGCGGGCGCTGGCGCGACAGCAACGCTTGCACTGGTGGCTGCATGGCTGGCTGCTCCTGCACGTGCCATTGGCGGTGGCATTTTTGTTTTTGGCCGCCGTTCATGCATTGGTATCGGTGTTGTTTTAATTCGACAGCGCACCTTTGTAACCCCCCACGCTGCTCCGCCCGCGAGACATCCCCAAGGAAAAGTGCAAGACGCCGAATTGGGATAGGCCGAAGAAGTTTAAGGTGTAGGAATTTGATCGGTACGAGACCTGTGGAGCCGTATCTCCGTGTGCCGTTACGCGACCTTACCCTCATTCACCTGACCGGCGCGGCCACGTTGCTGGTCAAAGCCGGCCGCGGCTTTCAGCCAGAAAGCCTGGGGGGCTTTTGTTTCACAAATTGTTGGTTTTGTCAGTTTATTCTCCAGGAACCAAACCAACTGTTTCAAAGTGGTGAGGACGTGCTCCACAAACAAATGGCGGGAAATTCGGGGTTCTTTCCCAAGCAAAGCAACGGGGAAATCAACGGAGCGAAAAAGGTTTTTCGCTTCTGGGCCGAGCAATCTTCCCGCTTGCTCAATGAACTGCTTGCATTCAGCCAAAATGGTTTGCATTTCCTCTTTTTGTAATCCGGGATCATCGTTATGCAAGGCCAGGGTCACCTTTTGGGCCGCTAACCGGACGGTTTTCAGGAGAACGTGGGGATCGTTAATGCGATTCAATTCTATGGGCATGTCAGTCTCCGTTTTGTAGGACAGGATTCCGTTCCTGTCGAGGAAATGGGGACAGGATCGGAATCCTGTCCTACAGACGAATCGCGGACGGACATTTAGCCAACCAGCAACGCACTGCGCGCAAACGTGGCTAACGGCTGCTCCAGCGCTTCCCGCAACAGCTTTCGGGTTGGTTCGGGTTCCTTGACCGGTTCCCCCTCCTGCTGCACGGTCAACTCGCCTCGGCCCACCAACTCGTGCAGGGCCTCGACCAAGCGGGCTCGGTCGTGCTGCCCGTCGAGGCGCTGCAGGATATGACGCTCGAAATCGGGTAGCGGCACCAATTCGTGCAACAGGTTCGTGACGTACGGTCCTTGTGCAGCCTGCCACCGCGCCAAAGGCCGCGCTACCGGGCGCTCCCCTAAACGGTTGCTGGCCCGCACCGGCCGGACGCGCAATTCCACCAGACCCATCGCCGAATTCGTGTAAAACTGAAGAAACGCCAGACCAAGCCGGCGGGTGTCCTCCGCGATGGTGGCGGCATCCTGAACCAGGCTGTTCGTCAGCCGCGCCCGCGCCTGGGCGCGCACCTTGGCAAACGGCAGGCTTTCCGGCCAGACCTCGCCGAGAACCGCCAGGGCCGCCTTGACAATCGGGTCGCGCGAAGAAATCGACATGCCTTTGGGACTGTCGAACTGCTCGAACTCGGTCGAATGCAAGTTTGGCTTGTCCGCCGTCGGCCGGACCGGGGAGGCCACCTGGAAAGCCGTCAAGCCCTCGGGCTGCAAATGATAGCGCGGCTCATGCTGGTCATGGCACAACAGCGTCTGGCGGAACATGCGGTTGCGCAAAAAGTCCATGTACTGCTCGACGTGCACCAGGTCGGTCGATAGCCGCTGCAGGACGCCGGCCACTTCGGCGGGAAAGTGGCCCGGCACCATCACGCTGACGTCCGCCTCGCCCAGGTAGCGCAGCCCTTTTGACTTCGCCCGCTCGGCGAACTGGTAAAAGTAAAGCGGCTCGTTGAAATCCTCGAGGTGCTCGTGAAACAGGTACGCGTCGGAAAGCTGCACGAGCATTTCCAGCTCCGACTTGAGGAACAGTCCGTAGGGGTCTTTTTCGCCGGCGACCGATTTGGCCAGGAAGTCGAGCAGGCCGCGCGCCTGGCCGACGCGCTCGGCCGCGTCTTTCAGGGGCGCGGTGTGGTAGCGCATCATGTCGCGGATCATGCCGCGCATGTGCCAGCCCGGCAGCGTGTTGTAACTGACGTACGCCACGCCGTCGAGGGCGAGGTTGCGCTTGGCCACCGCCAGGATGTGGTCCTGCACCGCGGGCGGCACCCAGGAAAAAACCCCGTGACAGAGGATGTAGTCGAACTGGCCGAAATCGGACCCGATATCCGTGATGCTCCGCCTTTCGAGCTTGATGTTTTTCAAGCCCAACGCGGCGATGGCCCGCTGTCCTTCGCCGATCTGCCGGTCGGACAGGTCGATGCCGGCGAAGGTGCTCTCGGGCAGGGCTTCGGCCATGGGAATGAGGTTGCCGCCGCTGGCGCAGCCAAGCTCCAGGACGCGGCAATACTCCACGCGCGGCGGCTTCAGCCCCAGCAGCGTCGCGATGACCGCCAGCCGATCCGGGTGCGACTGCGTAAACGGATGGCTCGGGTAGGGCACCTCGTCATAACTGGTGCGCGAAGCAGTAGCTATTATCTTATTCACCGGTCAACGTTGTTTCTCTCGCCTCTACTTAATAAAGCCAGAGCCGGCCTCCGAACTGGCAGACAAAAAAAGAAAAAAGAAAAAAAGTTGCCCTGCCCAGCGGACCGGGTATCCTGCAAGGTTAGTCGCCGTTTTCATGTCCCTGCGAAGCGAAACCACGGAACGCCACCGAGGGCTTTCCCTACAGACCTTTGGAAACCGTGACGTGCACCCCGAGTAAGGTCCATGAGCGAGCACCATGATTCCCCCGTCGGTCTGGGCCCCCTGCTGGAACGGCTGCGCGGTGGGGACCATTCCGCATGCCGCGAGTTGCTGGCCCGCGCCAACGAAGCCCTGGAACACCTGGCGCGGAAGATGCTCCACAAGTTCCCCGCCGTCGCCCCGTGGTGCGAGGCGACGGACGTCTGCCAAGACGCCGCGATTCGCCTGTTGCGGGCCCTGGAGGACGTGACACCGGCATCCGAGCAGGAGTTCTTCGCCTTGGCCGGCGAAGAGACCCACCGGGTACTGCTAAACCGCGCCACCAAGTACGCCGGGGCCCAGTGGCAAACCACCCATGCGACCTGCCCGCTCCGGCCGAACCGGGAATCCTCCCCAAAGTCCCCCGTAGCGGACCGGGCTGACGACGATCTGACCTGGTGGTCCCACTTTCACCAGGTGGTCGAGAAACTGCGGGGCCTGGAAGGCGAGGTTTTTCGCTTGCACTATTACAACGACTGGACGGAAGCCGCGATGGCCGAGCTGTTTCACGTGTCGGTGCGGACCATCGGGGAACGCCTGCACTCCGCGCGGGCGAAACTGCGGTAGGAGTTGACGGGGCTTGAGTCCCGAGGATGTGAAAGATCGGTACGGAAAGGAGTGCGCGGGTAAGTCAGGATATGAAAGTGGCTTACGACGCCGCGCCGTACCGATCAAAGGCCGTCGCGGAATTGACCGGTACGAGCGGCCGTTCACCGGCGCCAGAGCCATGTGTCAGTTGTCAGTTGCTAGTTGGTAGTTGAATGATAACAATGTTAGGAGGATAGTAACTGGCAAATGCCACTAACACTTAGCAACTGACCATGCCAATCCGCTTCAAATGTCCCCACTGTCAGAAAGGGCTGGTGGTCAAGGAGGACCTGGCCGGCAAGAAGGCGGCGTGCCCGGCGTGCAAGAAGGCGCTCACGGTGCCGGCGCCGATGAGCCAGCCGGCGGATGTGGAAGCGTTGGCGGCGGCGGCCCTCGCTGATCCGCCGCCGTCGGCCAAGGCCGCCGAGCCAGCCGCGCCCCAGTTCGTTGAATTCACCTGCCCCTTTTGTGCCGAGGCCCTGAAACTATCGGCCGAACTGGCCGGAAAGCAAGCCCCTTGTCCCGAATGCAAGCACATCCTCAAGGTTCCACGGCTCAAGGTGGAAAGGCCCAGGGATTGGCGCGAAGTGCAAGCCAGCGGGCCGTCCTTGGCCGTGGGCAGTCAGCTGCAAAAGCTCGAAGGCGCCTGGGGCACCGCCACCGACAAGGGCAAGGTCAGCACCGCCGCCCTGGAAGAGGCCGACGCGCTCTTGATCGAGGAACCGGAGGAAGCCGGGCCGGGCCGCTGGATTCGCCGCGGCGTCTGGGGGACGGCCATCGCCGGTGTCATCGTGCTGGCCTGGTGGGGTCTGAACCGGCAAAAAATCAACGAGCAGCAGAAGAACGCCCTGGCCCAGGCCCTGGAAATTGTGGCGGCCAAAGACGACAAGGTCGCCAAGATCAGCCCGGCCTGGCGGGGGATCATCCATCGCGGGGCGGGGGAATTTTACACCGTCAAAAAAGAACCGCAAAAAGCCCGCGAACACTTCCTCAAGGCCCGCACCGCCTTTCTGCGCGGGCCCAACGACGCCCCCTCCGTGGACGGCGACCTCTTCCTGGCCCAACTCGCCTTTGCTCTCGTCGAGTTGGGCGGCACTCCGCAGGAGGTTGACAACAAGGAACGCCTCGATTGGAACAACGATGTATTCAAGGGAATCAGAGTGGTCCTGGAAGGAATCGGCGCGGACGAGGCCCGGCTATGGGCCATCCGGGAATTGAGCTTCCGGTTGGCCAAGAAGAAGCAGTTGCCCTTGGCGGAGACTCTGGCCGGTCAGTTCGCCAAGTCGGAGAAGCAGGCCCTGGAATATGCCCGCGATGCCAAAAAAACTCCAAACAAAGCGGCCCAACCCGAGGATTTGATCGCGCGGATGGGCGACGCCGCCGGTCTGGCCCGGCAAGGGAAAACCGACGAAGCGATGAAGTTGGTCCGGGCCGACGGCGGCCCCGCCGTGCATCAAGTGCAAGCCGCCATCGCCGTGGCCGCGGTCCTCCAGGCCGAGGCCAACCCGCAAGCGGCGGGGATTGTCAAAGATGCCGTGGACCAAGCGGCCAAGGTAAAGCCGCCGCCGTGGGTGGTGCTCCACCTTGTCAAGGTCGCGGTCCGCTCCAAGGTCGAGGTCAAAGACCTGATCAAGGGCCTGCCCGCCGATTTCAAGAACTGGGCCCAGCTTGACCTATTCCTGGCCGAGCTGGCCGCCGCGACGGAACGGGTTTCGGAAAACAAGATCGAGGAAATCGGCGCGGCGAAATCGCTGCCGCGTGCCCTGGCCTGGGAAGCTC
>CAZFGM010000054.1:11665-18601 GCA_964518515.1 uncultured Alcaligenaceae bacterium
TGGCCCGCCACAACTCCCGCCTCGGCTACCAGTCCGCCGTCCGCGACGCCGCCGACCAGCAGGAGGAACCGCCCATCCGCGCCCTGATGTATATGGGGGTCGCCCTGGGCGTTCAGGACCGGGACCGGTAGGAAGCACTGGCCCGCCACAACTCCCGCCTCGGCTACCAGTCCGCCGTCCGCGACGCCGCCGAGGGGCAGGAGGAACCGCCGATCCGCGACCTGATGTATCTGGGCATCGCTCTGGGCGTTCAGGACCGGGACCGGTAGCAACCGACAACTGTCCCATTAAACTTCGATTGACGGGTGGTTTGTAGCCGCAGGCTTTAGCCTGCGTTGAACCGCCCGCCACATCGCAGGCTGAAGCCTGCGGCTACGAGTCATCCCACGTTTTCGGACCCGTCATTCGAAGATTAACGGAACACTAGCAACGCGCAATCGGCCTTCCTAAAATCAGCAACGGTGTCTTGCTCCCCAGGATCCATCGCTCCTCGGAGGCTGCATGATTCGCTTCAAATTGTCGGTGATGATGTTCCTGGAGTTTTTCATTTGGGGGGCGTGGCTGCCCCTCATTTTCGGGTATCTGCCGAGCCTGGGGTTTTCTTCGCTCGAACAAGGCTGGGTGATCAACGCCTTCGCCCTGGCGTCGTTCACGGCGATGTTTTTCAGCACGCAGTTCGCGGACCGCAATTTTGCCGCCGAGCGTTTTCTGGCGGTCAGCCACCTGGTGGGCGGCGTGGCCATTTTCGCCCTGGCCTGGATCACCAGCTTCTGGCCGTTTTTTTTATTGATGCTGCTGCACTCGCTGTTCTACGTGCCGACCATTTCCATCACCAATTCGATTGCCTTCGCTAATTTGAAAGATCCGCAAAAGGAGTTCGGGCCGGTGCGGCTGTGGGGGACCATCGGCTGGATCGCCGCGAGCTGGCCGTTTGTCTTCATCCTGGTCGATTGGGGTAAAGTGAATGAGGCAGACCCCGTGGGCATCCTGGAATGGGTGGGCGCGGTGCTGGGCAGCGGCAAGACGGGAGCCGCCTTGCGCGAGGCGACGCGCTACACATTCTTGGCGGCCGGCATCGCCTCGCTGCTGTTGGCGGGATTCAGCGTAACGTTGCCGCATACGCCGCCGCGGCCCGCTCAGCTCGGCACGGAAAAATTCGCCTGGCTCGAAGCGATGAAACTGTTGCGGGTGCCGTTCGTCCTGGTGTTGTTCATCGTCACGTTCTTCGATTCCGCGGTGCACGCCTGTTATTTCTTCTGGACGGGAAGGTACCTGGAAGCAGTCGGCATCCCGGGAAATTGGATCATGCCGGTCATGAGCATCGGCCAAATCGCCGAGATCGGCACCATGGCCTTTCTCGGCTATTGCCTGAAGCGGCTCGGCTGGCGCTACACCATGGTAGTGGGCATCCTGGGCCACGCCTTGCGTTTCGGCGTCTTTGCCCTGGCCCCGCTGCCGGTCCTGGCCGTGACCGTCAACGTGCTGCACGGCATCTGTTACGCCTTCTTCTTCGCCACGGTGTACATCTTCGTGGATGAGTTCTTTCCCAAGGATGCCCGTTCCAGCGCCCAGGGTTTGTTCAATTTCCTGATTCTCGGCCTGGGGCCGTTTGTAGGCAATTTCGTGTGGGCTTTTCTGGGAGACGTCTACACCGTTCCCCAAGGGGTTGACCTGAGCACTCCGGTATTGAGCACCAGTGCCGTGGGGTTAATCGGCTCTCCCCTGGGGGCGGGTCCCTTACTGGCGGCATCGGACTATTTGCCGCGCAGTTCGGTTGATTTTCGCAGCCTGTTCCTGGTGCCGTCCGGGATCGCCCTGGCGGCGGCGGTGTTCCTGCTATTGTTTTTCCGGCCGCCCGAAAAGGCCCAGCCGGCCCAGTTGCCGCCGGAGGTGGAAGACGCCCTGGCCCGCGATGCGGCCTGGAAGCCGCGGGCGGCGCCGTCGGAAGCCATCATGGATCCGCAGCGGCGCGAGGGAATCGCCGAACCGGGCGGCAAAAAACCGCCGCAGGGGATCACCGACCAGCCGGGATAAGTAGGAGGGTCTCCACCTGGGGCACGTAGCGAATCACCTCGTTTTTTTGCCGGTATTCCCCCCAGGGAGCAATGGGTAGGGAGTGACTGCACAAGGCCCGCCCAATCCTCTTGGGTACCCTCACCTGCTTGGAGGTTCCTCAATCGCGCGAAGTTTTACTTAACCGGGCGTTGGCCTGGACGGCGGCCTTGCGGTCCCCCATTTTAAGAGCAATACTCCGCCGCTTGTGGGCCCGGATCGCATCCACGCCGTTCTGCAACAACTCCCGGACGAACACTTCCGGACCACTGTACAAGTGGTTGGAGAGCAAGTCGATCAGGCCGCGCAAATTGATTTGAAAGCGGTGTTCCACAATCGGTTCTCGTCCTGATTCCCATTAGATTCGCAGTCGATTATCTTGGACAAAAATAAAAAAACAAGGTTCAGGCGAAAAGAAATTGGACTAAGCCGGTCCTTCGCTTTTCGAACCAGATGGTACAGCCGTTGGACTGCTGATATCATGTCTGGTGGAACCGCGCTGATTCCAAACGGGAGGTTTGCAATGGCCAGTCTTTTTCCCGGCATGGATCTTTTTTTGGAAAATCCCGCGTACTGGTCGGACTTTCATTACACTTTTATCAACTATTGGCGCGAAGCCATCGCGGATGCCTTGCCGCCGAATTACGAAGCTACCCTGGGAGAACGTGTCTATCTCGTTGAGCATGACCCAGAAGCCGTTACGATACCGTTGATGATCATGGAAGGCCCAAGGGAAACCTACATCGAGATTCTGCATCAACCGGATCGCAGCCTGGTTGCGGCCCTCGAGTTGCTTTCCCCCGCGAACAAGGAGCAGCCCGGGCGCACCGAATACCTGGCGAAGCGCCGGGCCTTGCTTTACCAGCCAGTGCACCTGGTGGAGCTCGACCTGCTGTTGGCAGGCAAACGGCTGCCCATGTACAAGCCCCTGCCGGCGGCGGACTACTATTATTTCCTGTCGCGGGCCGAGCAACGGCCGGATTGCCAGGTGTATTTCTGGGGCATCCGCCAGGCGCTGCCGAAGCTTCCTGTGCCCTTGCGGGCGCCCGATGCGGACCTGATAATCGACCTCCAAGCCATCTTTACAACTGCGTACGAGCGCGGTCGTTTCGCCCGTCGCCTCAACTATCGCGCGCCGTTGCCAGCCCTTGTTCGCGAACCGGACCGGAAATGGATCGAGAGTTTGTTCGCGTGAGCCCATGGGATCAGTCCTCTGCTTTTTCCCAAGGCAATCAATCAATCCAGCAACAGCTTTTTCACATCCACCTTTTCCTTGCCGTTTCGGGTAATAAGTGCGCGAAAATCTTTCTCCGACGTCGTTCGCGACAGGTTCCAGGACAAGCCATCCGCCAGCACGACGGGGACTCTTTCCTTGGCCAGGGCCCCGACGCGAGCCAGCAAAGGTTCCGGATCGAACACCACATCTTCCGGTTTCGTCCAGGGAACCGCCCGGGCCGCTTCGACCAACAGGATCGTTTGGTTGAGCCCGTCGGGGAAATCGCGGTCGGGGCGCAAGCCTTCCTTGCCTTCGAACGCGGCGCCGGGTCCCACCACGGCTTGCAAGAAAGTCCCGAAAGGAACCGTCGCCTCACCCCGCAGCGGCACGAACACCGTCGGCATCCGGGCCAGCAGCTTGCGGTTGTGCGGTCCGTCCCATGGTTCATCCAGTTTGAACTGATCGAAGAGCTTTTTCTGGTCCAAATAAGGAAGCAGGGCCACGCGCCAGCTCAAGAGGGGCTTGCCGTCGCCATCGCGGATGGCCGCGGGCGGCAACCGGCCGTTGGTTTTCTCGTAGACCAACAGGGCCTGGCAGAGCTGACGAAGATTGTTCAGGGTTTGCGTGCGTGCGGCCGCGGCCTGGGCCTGGGCCGTCGCATCCCGCAATACTTTAAACCATTCGGGAATATCAAAGCGCACGCGCACCTGGATGTACACCGTCGTGCCCTGGCGCTGCACCTCGGCCGCTTGCACGCCAAACTCCAGCTCGCCGACCAACTTGACCAGGGCCTGGTCCAGGCCGGCGAAGCCGGGAATGGCCTGGAGCGTTTTGCGCGATCCCTTCAAAGTGCCCAGTAAATCGGTCCGCGCCGCCTCCACCGCCTGCAGCCCGGCCTCGGTCCGCTTCTCGTCGGCAAATGCCAAATGCAAATCGAATTTGACGCCATCGCCCACCGCCGTCCGTAACAGCCAATCGATGGTCAGGGTGGCTGTCTCAACATCGCGCAGGGCAGGCACCTTGAGGGCATCGGCCCATTCCTGGCGCACCCAGAGAGGCGGGTTCAAGGCCACGACGCACGGATGTTTTTGGGCCAAAACCAAACTCTCCTCCAGGGGACCTGCTTTGTCGCCGGCCGGAATGCGCTCCAGGAAGCGCTGCAGCCGCGCTTCGTCCGGAGCCAAGACAAGAATTCGGTCGCTGATAAAAGCGAGGGCCGGCGCTTTGGCATCGGGAAAAGTCAAGTATTGTCGTCCCTGGTGCATCTTTTCCCGGGGCGGGCCCGGAAAACACGCCAGCACTTTGGCCCGGTCCACCGGCCGGACCAGGCTGAGGATGCCCGCTTGGGTCCACGGGTCGCCCAGAAACCAGCGCACCAGCGAGGCGTCCGCCGGCAGCGGGTTTTGCGGGCCTTCCTTCGGCGGCGCTGTCACCGATTCCTGGAAGACAATGGTGAAACGCTCGACCGCGGAGGGCGGAAAACCAACTTCTTTTTCCAGATCGGCCGCGAATTTATCCAGGGATGGCACCAGCGGAATTATCTTGGCCAGCTGCTGGGAAAGCTGGATCAACCCTTGGCGGGCCAAGATGCCGGCCACGTTCAGGGAGACATGTCCCAGGCCGTGTTGCGGCACCAGGGCCAGATCCGCGGGAAGTTCGCGCGGCGCGGGCGGCTTGGCCGGTGCAGGGTCCGGCTGAGGCGGTCGCCAGAAAGCCACCACCAGCAACCCGGCCACGGCCAGGGCCCCCATCGTCAGAGCCGCCTTTTCGCGATGGCGGCGCAGCCAGCGGGCCGTTCGTTCCCACGGGCCGGGCGGCCGGGCGTGAATCGGCTCGCCCCGCAAAAAACGGCCAAGATCGTCGGCCAGGGCCTCGGCGCTGGCGTAACGCTGGCCGGGTTTCTTGCGCAGGCACTTCAGGCAAATCGTTTCCAGATCGCGCGGCAGCCCCGGACACGCGCGGGAAGGCGGCAGCGGTTCTTCCTGGACCACCTTCAGCATCGTTTCCAGAGGCGAATCTTCCCGGAACGGGACCCGGCCGGTGAGCATTTCATACAAGGTCGCCCCGAGGGCGTAGATATCGGTGGCCGGGCTGACCTGGCGGGATTTTCCCTCGGCCTGCTCGGGCGCCATGTAGCTGGGGGTGCCCAGAATGGCGGGCCCGGACTGGGTCACGCCCGGTCCTTCCAGGTGCTTGGCCAGGCCGAAATCGCTGATCTTGGGCCGGCCGTCGGCCAGGAGCAGGACATTGCTGGGTTTCAAATCGCGGTGAATGATGCCGCGCTGATGGGCGTGGTGGATGGCGCGGGCCAGACATTCGATCAGGCGGGCCGCTTCAACGGGAGGTAGGGGCTGGGACTTCAATTTCTTGGCCAGCGTGCCGCCGTCGGCGAATTCCAGGGCCAGAAAGGATCGCCCTTCCTGTTCGCCGATCTCGAAGATCTGCACGATATGGGGATGCTGCAAGCGGGCCACGGCTTCCGCTTCGAGGCGAAAGCGGGCCTGTTCCTGGGAGTCCGCTCCGAAGCCACGCGGCAGCATCTTCAGGGCGACCAGGCGTTTCAGGTTGACCTGCCAGGCCATGTACACCACGCCCATGCCGCCGCGGCCGAGTTCTGCGCGGATTTCGTAACCCGGAATGGTGGGCCAATCGCGGGCCGCAGCAGGCGTGGCGAGCGGGGGCGTAAGCCCTCGGCGAGCGGGAGGCGTAAGCCCCCTGATAGCGGGGCCCCAGCCGCCTCGGCATCCGCGCCGGGCGCGGCCGGTGCTGAGGGCAGGGTTACCTTGTCCTCTCCCGCGAAGGCGATCGTCACCGTGCCGCACAGGGGACAGACAACCCTCTGACCGCTGACCGGTAGCTCTTCCGAGACTTCCCACTCGTGACCCTGCGGACAGGTCAAGCGTCGGGCCATGGGTTCGTCTCCTTTACCGCCGATCCGGCCGTCTCCACCGGTTCCTCACAGTTTAAGAAAGGGAATAGACCGGCACGGACACTTTCCGCTCCTGTTTTTTGCGACCCCTGAGGATTTCTTGAACTGTCTTTAAAACATTCGCCGAGTAATAACGCGTCCCGCATTTCTTACAAACTCCCGCCGGGACGTTTTCTACCAGAATATGGTTTTTCTTATGCTGACGATGTAAGGTGACCCGTTTTTCCACCAGGTTACCCTGGCAGTATTCGCAGGTTTCGCCTTTCCAGAATCCCATTGGTCTTCCCCTTATCATCTTCACGAAATCTATTCCCCCTCTTCCGGCGCACTCCACTGCTGGCCGATGCCGCCGCGGAGGGAAACATTGCGCGGTGGCTCGGGCTTTTCTTCCACGGAGGATTCCTCTACCCCCGCATCGGTTTCTTCCTTGGGCAACGCCCCCTTGAGCGACAGGCCGATCTTGCGGGCGGCCGGGTCCACGTTCAGGATCAGGACGCGCACCTCCTGCCCCGGCTGCACGATGTCAACAACCCGGCGGACGCGGTAAATGGCCAGCTCGGAAATGTGGATCAGGCCTTCCACGCCCGGCTCCAGCTCGACGAAGGCCCCGAAGTCCATCAGTCGCGTCACCTTGCCGGGCACGGCAATGAAAAGGGTTTGTGGTGCAAGCCACAAGTCCTGAAAGATGTTGCGGAATGGGCGCTACAGGACTTGAACCTGTGACCCCCAGCGTGTCGAG
>CAZFGM010000055.1:0-5041 GCA_964518515.1 uncultured Alcaligenaceae bacterium
GCCTGTCACGGGGCGGCCATCGGCCGCGGCGGCTTTCGCCTGTCCCTTTTGGGCTACGATCCCGCCGCCGATTACGACAGCCTGATCCACGAATACCAGGGCCGGCGCGTCCACCTGGTGCAGCCGGAAAAAAGTCTGATCCTCCGCAAGCCGACCACGCAGGTGCCGCACGAAGGCGGCCACAAGCTGGGCGCGGAAGGGCACGCGATTCTGTTGAACTGGATCAAAGCGGGCGCCCCGCGCGAACCACGCCGCCGGCTGGAAAGACTCACGGTTACTCCGCCGCGCCAGCTACTGCCCGAACCCGGGAAGAAATTTGCCTTGAAAGTCACCGCCCGCTTCGAGGGCGGCCGGCAGGAAGACGTGACGCGCTGGGCGCTGCTCACGCCGGCCGATCCGACGGCCCTGAAAGTCAGCGCCCTTGGCCAGGTGACCCCCTTGCGCCGCGGCCAGCACACCCTCATGGTGCGCTTCCTCGGCGAAGTCGGCGCCGTGACGGTGATCGTGCCGCTGCACGCCGCCGCACCCAAGGGGGAGTGGGCGCGGGCCAATTTCATCGACGACCATATCAACGCGTCTCTGAAGGAACTGCACCTGGTTCCCTCGCCGCGGACCGGCGATGCCGCCTTCGTCCGGCGCGTTTTTTTGGATTTGCTCGGGACCCTGCCGGAACCGAAAGAAGTCGAAGCCTTTCTGGTGGACAAGCACCCGGACAAAAAGGTCCGCTTGATTGACAAGTTGCTGGCCCGCCGGGAGTATGTCGATCACTGGACGTACAAGTGGGGCGATCTTCTGCGCATCGAATCGCAGCGGCTCGGGCCGGAGGGGGCGGCGGCGTTTCATCGCTGGCTGCGCGAGCAAGTTCAGAAAAACACCCCGTTGGATCGCCTGGCCCGCGAATTATTGCTGGCGACCGGCGACACCTACGAGAACGGCCCGGCCAACTTCCAGCGCCTGCCCCGCGATGCCCTGCACCACGCGGAATATGTCAGCCAGGTGTTTCTGGGAATTCGCCTGCAATGCGCCAATTGCCACAATCATCCGCTGGATCGCTGGACGCAGGACGATTATCACGGCCTGGCCGCGGTGTTTGCCCGCTTGGGCCGCGCCCGCGTGGTCGAGATCAAGGAGCGCGGCGAGGTCATTCATCCGCGGACGGGGAAAGCGGCGCGGGCCCGGATTCCTGGAACCAGGTTCCTGGAAGAAAAAGACAATCCGCGGGAAAAAATCACGGCCTGGCTGGTGTCGCCGGACAATCCCTTTTTCGCCCGCGCCGCCGTCAATCGCTTGTGGCGCGAGCTGATGGGCCGTGGCTTGGTCGAGCCGGTCGATGACCATCGCGCCACCAATCCGCCCACCCATCCCGATTTACTGGACGCCCTGGCCCGCGATTTCGTCAAGCACGGCTTCGATGTCAAACATAAGCTGCGGACCATCGCCCTGTCGGCGGCCTATCAACGCAGCTCGCTGTCCAATGCCACAAATAAGAGCGACGACCGTTTTTATTCCCGCGCCCTGGTGCGGCCGCTGCCGCCGCCGGTGCTGGTCGATGCGGTGGCCAGGGTGACGGGGGTGCCGGAAAAGCTCGGCAACCTGCCGCCGGGGACGCGGGCGATAGCCCTGGGCGATTCGCGGGTGAAATCCGAGCCGCTCGATTTGCTGGGCCGCTGCGCGCGCGATCAGGATTGTGCCGCTAGCGACAAGGGCGGCGGCCTGCCCCTGGCCCTGCACAAAATGCACGGGCCGTGGCTGAACGCCAAGATCGCCCATCCGGAAGGGCGGTTGCACAAGCTGCTGAAAAAGAAAGGAAACACCGAGGATATTGTGGAAGAATTTTATCGGATCGCCCTGGGCCGGCCACCGACCCAGCCCGAACGCCAGCACTGGCAGCGGCGGTTAGGATCGCTCCAGGGTGAGGACCGCGTCCGCGCCTTCGAGGATTTTGTGTGGGCCTTGTTGAATTCGTCGGAGTTTGGCTGTAATCATTGATTCGGGCTTGCCGTTTCGCGCACGCTGCATCCTTCGAGCCGGAAGCGTAAGCGACGGGCCAAACAGACCGTCGCTTACGCTTCCGGCTCGGGGGCAAGAACCCCCTGTCCGGGATACAGCGGGCCCGAAACATGGAGGAATAAACCATGCCTCGCTGTGATGGCGTGACTCGTCGCGAATTTCTTCGTGCCGGCGGCCTGGCTGCCCTGGGATTGACTCTGGCGGATGCGCTGCGCCTGCGGGCCAATCCCGCCGAGCGGCTGCCAAACTGCATCCTCATCTGGCTCGATGGCGGGCCAAGCCATCTGGACACGTTCGATCTCAAGCCCGCGGCTCCGGCCGAGGTGCGCGGCGATTTTCGCCCCATCGCCACGCGCGTGTCCGGCATCCAAATTTGCGAGCATTTTACCGGCCTGGCCCAGCACATGGACAAGGTCTGCCTGATTCGCTCCATGACCAGCGACCTGGGCGAGCACAATTTTGGGCGGCATTACCTGCTGACCGGATATCGGCCGTCGCCGGTGCTGGAATATCCGAGCTACGGCGCGGTGGCGGCCCAGTGCCGCGGTGGCCGGCCGGTGCTGCCCGCGTACATCGCCATTCCGCACGCCTCGCGCGAGGCCGGCAACGGCTACCTGCCCGGGGCGCGGCGGCCGTTTGCCGTCGGCGGCGACCCGAGCCGGCCGGAGTTCCGCGTCCGCGACCTGGAATCGCCGCCCGAGCTTCCGCCCGCCCGGCTCAATCGCCGCCGCGAATTCTTGAACGATTTTGACCGCCTCAGCCAGCACATCGAGGAGAACCCCTTTCGCCAGGAACGCGACGCCCAGTTCGACCAAGCCTATCGGCTGATCGCCTCGCCGGCGGCACGGCGCGCCTTCGATGTGACCCGCGAAACGCCGGCCGTGCGCCAGCGCTATGGCATGCACCGCGTCGGTCAGAGTTGCTTGTTGGCCCGGCGGCTGATCGAGGCCGGCTGTCCCTTTGTCACCGTCACCGATGAAGGCTGGGATACCCATCAGTACATTTACCGCGCCCTGCGCGAAGGCTATGTCGGCGGCCGCGTGGGCAAGATGCCTTGCCTCGACCAGGGCCTGTCAGCTTTGCTCGGCGACCTTGGCCAAAGCGGGCTGCTGCGGGAAACCCTGATCCTCGTGATGGGCGAGTTCGGCCGCACGCCGAAGCTGAATACGATGGCCGGCCGCGACCACTGGCCGCGGGCGTTCAGCGTGCTGTTGGCCGGCGCCGGCGTTCGCGGCGGCCAGGTCATCGGCCAGAGCGATCCCCGCGGCGAAAGCCCGGCCCAGCGCCCCGTCACGCCGGCCGACCTGGCGCGCACCATCTACCGTCTTCTGGGCATCGATCCCGACCGCGAGCTGCACACCGCCGACGGCCGGCCCGTGGCCATCGCCCAGGGACAGGTGATTCAGGAATGTCTGGCCTAAGATTCCGCGAGCGTGTTTACGTTTAGCGCTCGCATTATCCCTTGCGACCCATGAATCCTTTTCTCCTTACCTTGCTTCTTCTTTCCCACCCGGAGGCCAAACCGGCGATCACCGCTCTGGCCCTGGTCCCGGGAGAAGCGGGTTTCGTTCAAGGATCACAAGCCGGCGTCGTTTTTCATTCTCTCGATGGCAAAGAAAAACGGTCCTTGACCACACAACTCGATCACGTCCACGCCCTGGCCTTTTCGCCGGACGGCAAGGTGCTGGCCAGCGCCGGCGGCAGCCCGGCCGAGGCGGGCGTCGTCGCGCTCTGGTCCTGGCCCGAGGGAAAACTCCTGGGCAAGCTCGAAGCCCACCAGGACGTGGTCTACGACGTCGTCTGGCTGGACCAGGGCAAACGGCTGGCCACGGCCGGCGGCGACCGCACGGTCCGGCTGTGGGACGCGCACACCCGCCGGGAACTGGCCAAGCTCAGCGGCCATTCCGGTCCGGTGCTGGCCCTGGCCGTCAGTCCGGACGGTCGTTGGCTTTGCTCGGGCAGCGCCGACCACACCATTCGCGTGTGGGACCCGGTCAAACCAAACCTGATTCGATCCATGACGAATCACCTGGGGCCGGTGCACCGTCTGGCGTTTCGCCCCGGCAAGGGCGAAATCCCCCGCTTGGCTTCCGCCGGCGACGGCACGGTCCGGCTTTGGCAACCGAGCATCGGCCGGCTGGTCCGCATCCTTCGCCAACCCGCCCCCGTTCTGGCGCTGGCCTGGAGCCCCGACGACGGCCGGCTTTTCACCGGCGGGCAGGACGGAGTGCTCCGTGAGTTTGCCGGCGACAGCGACCGCCTGTTGCGCGAGGAAAAGATTTCCCCCCAACGCATCACCACTCTGGCGTGCGGAACGAAACGCCTGCTGATAGGCCATTCAGGGCGGGTGCAAAGCGCTCCTTCCGGGAAGAAAGAATAAACCGCAAAACTCCTGTTCGGGAGGTTTGCCTGTCCGCGAGGCGTAAGCTAAGGTTGCATAACGGAACAGAAACGAGGTCTCCCGTCCCAGAGTCCACATCATGCCAACCCTATGTTGTAATTTTGCCGCCCTGGCGGTGGCCGGGCTCTTCTACCTCTGGCGTGCCTATTACGTGGCGCGAATCCAGCGCAGCCAGACGTTGCGCGAGCGCGTGGCCTACATGCTGTGGGTGATGGCCCACACCATTGATTACGGGCCCGAAGAGGTTCAGGCCGGGGGGGATTCTCCCCTCGGGTTGACCGCCTTGCAAACATGACCTAAATCAGAGTGTAGTCCTCACGCTCCGCGTGAGGATCGTCACGCGGAGCGTGACGACTACACCTGACGAATCGAGTTCGGTCCCACGCGACTGGATGCGCGGGAAAGAGGCATCCCCTCCCTGGTCGCCTTCCCTTTGTTTTTTATTCCTCCCCGATCATGTTTTATTCCGGCAGGTATCGGTGACCCGCCGGGTATGCCCTGCTTGCGCGGGGCGGCATCCTCCACCGAGACAGAGGTTCTCACTGTGTGGACACGGTGGGGCCTCTGTTTTTTTTCCTCCCGCCTGGAAGTGGGTTTGTGAGAGAGTGCGAGAATTGCCCGGATTTTTAC
>CAZFGM010000055.1:5141-9646 GCA_964518515.1 uncultured Alcaligenaceae bacterium
ATTTCACCTGGGCCTATTCTCCTTCGCGCCTTTGCCAGTTTCATTCGCAAATAAGCAAACCTCCATAAAGTAAGCAGATCGGCGGGAAGGGCCATCCGAATCGTAGGCTACGGCCTATGGCGCCCCTGCCGGCCCTGATCCCTTTCTACCCGAGGAGGCCATGCCCGAAGGTCACGACCCGTATGCGGCGCTCCGCCATCGGGATTATCGCTGTCTTTTGTCGGGCAGCGTCCTGGCCGGAATCGGCGCGGAGATTCAGGCGGTCGCCGTCGGCTGGGAACTGTACGAGCGGACCAAATCGGCGTGGGTCCTTGGTTTTGTCGGGCTGGCCCAATTCCTTCCCGTGCTGCTCTTGTCGCTGCCGGCGGGACAGGCGGTTGACCACTATAGCCGGAAGATCGTCCTGCAGACGGCCCAAGGAGGGATGGCCCTGGCTTCCCTGGGCCTGGCGGCCCTTTCCTTTCTGCACGGGCCGATTCCTCTGTTCTTTTTGTGCCTGGTGCTGGCCGGCGCCGGCCGGGCGTTCAGCGTGCCGGCGCGCTGGTCGCTGGTGCCGCACGTGGTCCCGCCTTATCTTCTTCCCAATGCCGTCACGTGGAACAGCAGCGGCCTGCAAATCGCCAACGCCGCCGGCCCGGCCATCGGCGGCATGGTGATTGCCGTGGCCGGCCAGGCGGCCCAGGCCTACCTGTTGGCCGCCGGCTGTGCCCTGATCTGTGCGGCCCTGCTCGCTCCCATCCGGCCCCGGCCTCCAGAGAAACCGGCGGAAGTCCCTTCACTGGCCTCACTCCTGGCCGGCCTGCGCTTCGTGTGGCGGACCAAGCTGCTCCTGGCGGCCATCACCCTGGACCTGTTCGCCGTGCTTTTGGGCGGCGCCACCGCCCTGTTGCCGATCTTCGCCAGCGACATTCTCGAGGTCGGCCCTAGGGGACTGGGTTGGCTCCGCGCCGCCCCGGCTCTGGGCGCCCTGCTGATGGCCATGCTGCTGGCCCACCGCCGGCCTCTGCGCCGCGCCGGCCCGGTCTTGCTCGCCGCCGTCGCCGGCTTCGGTGCCGCCACCGTCGCCTTCGGGCTCTCCCGCCACGCCTGGCTCTCCTTCGCTCTTTTGGCCTTGATCGGGGCCCTGGACAACATCAGCGTGGTGGTGCGGGCCACGCTGGTCCACGTCCTGACTCCGGACGCCATGCGCGGGCGGGTCGCCGCCGTCAACCTGGTTTTCATCAGCTCGTCCAACGAGCTGGGCGCCTTCGAGTCGGGCGTGACGGCCGCGCTGTTCGGCCCGGTGCTGTCCGTGGTCGGCGGCGGCCTCGGCACCCTGGTGGTGGTCGGTTTGGTGATGGCCCGCTGGCCACAGCTTCTCCGCCTGGGGCCGCTTCAGACGGGCGGGGCTATTTCGCTGGACGGCGCCGCCGACGCGAATTCCGCTCCACCAGCCGAACCTGCGGCTTGAGAACTTCGGGAGAACCATGAGCCAACTGGACCTTCCCCCCTCGGAACCGGTTGCATTCCGGATCTTTCTGGCACGCAGGCTGGACCAAGCTCTGGCCCGGCCGATGTTCTTTCTCGCCTTGCTTTTTCTGGTGATCGCCGCGGGGGTCATGCACCGGGTCGGGACCGGGCCGGAGGAGGCCACCGACCTGGAAGAGAATGTGATTGTCTGGGCCTTGTTTCTTTTGTGGCCGTTCTTCCTGCTGGATGCCCTGGTGCGTTTTTATGTCCGAGCGGGCCGGGAGAGTTTCCGGCGGCGTTTCTTGCTTGGCCTGCTGCAATGCTTGCTTCCGCCCGTGCGCCTGGCCGGGCGCAGCTACGAAGATCCCGAGCGTTTGTGGCTTCCTCGGCTGGGTTGGAGGCATGTCGATAAGGAACTCGAGCGGACTCTGGAGCGGGTTTTCAGCGTTCCCATGATCATCATCGCCCTTCTGGTGTTGCCTTTTCTGGCCCTGGAGTTTTTCTGGGAAGAACAGGTTCGGTCGCATTTCGGCCTTGATCTGTTTCTGGACATCGGCACGAGCCTGATCTGGATGGCGTTTGTTCTGGAATTTACCGTCATGGCTTCGGTGGCCCCCAAAAAACTTCGCTATGGCATGCAAAACTGGATGGACCTGGCCGTGGTAGTCCTGCCTATGGTGGATTTTCTGCCCATCTTGCGGCTGTTGCGGCTGACGCGGCTGCTGCAACTTCAGCAATTAAGCCGCCTCGGCCGGGTGTATCGCCTGCGGGGTTTGCTCTTCAAGCTCTGGCGCGCCCTATTGCTCCTGGAGCTGGTACAGCGGTTGCTCGGCCATACCAAGGAGAGACGCCTGAATCGCTTGCAAGAATTGCTCGCGGCCAAGGAGGAGGAACTGGCCGAGCTACGCCGCGAAATCGGGGAACTGGAAGACCAACTGGCCCAGGAAAACCGCCGTGCGCCGCGGGCTTCCGAGGGAAACTCCGCGGCGACAAGCAACCCATCTTCAGGTGACCCCGTGGCAGAAACACCCTCCGAAAAATAGAAGGAAACCCCTCATAACGCGACGAATCTCAAGCCTATTATTTTCGGGCCTCTTCTTGTTGAAAATCCGGCTCGATCCCGGTTTGTAAATTAGAAATCGATTTCTTAATTTCAAACATGCGACGGCCTCTGGCGACCCGCTTTCTCACGGCAACTCCAGCACAAACAGCGTCGTATTCGCGTTCGCGGTCGCCAGGAAGCGGCTGTCGGCGGAGAAGGCGATGTTGGCGACGAAGGCGCCGCGGTCGTGGACCATCATCCGCGTATCCCAGGCGCGCAATTCCTTGCCCGAGCCCAAGTCGAACAGCTTGACGATGTTGTCCTGACCGACGGTGGCGAAGCGCTTGCCGTCGGGGCTGACCAGGCAGGCGAGGATGCGGCGGGCGTGGGCCTTGGCCAGGGTGTGGCGGGCGGCGCGCTTGTCGACGTCGAAGACCTTGACGTCGCCGGCCTCATTGGTGACGACCAGAGTATTGCCGTCGGGGGCCAGGGCCAAATCGCCCAGCACGGTGCCCTTGTCGAAGACGAACCAGGCGCCGCCGGGAAGCGGCTCTTTTTTGTCCAGGTTCCAGACGCGGACGCTGCCGTCCTTGGCGGCGGTGGCGGCCCGCTTGCCGTCCGGGGTAAAGGACACCGCCAGGATATTGCGGGGGTTCTTCTTGTCCCCGTCGAATAACTCAAACAAGTTCGTGCCGCTGTCCAGGTCGAAGGCGGCGAGTTGGGTGCCGCGCTCATTTTCCGGTATCCAGGTCACCAGCTTTTTGCCATCGTTGGTGACAATCATGTACGGCACGGCATTTTTGAGGCCGTGGAAGTTCTGCTGGTGGCCGATCTGCTTTGGTAGCTCCTTGCCGCTGGCGACATCCCAGCGGCGCAGGGTGCGGTCGCCGGCGGACGAGACCAGCGTCTTGCTGTCCGGGGTGAAGACCAGGGCATGGATGGAAGCGGCGTGGCCGGTGAGAGTCGCCACTTCGACGCCCTTGTGGCGATCCCAAATCTTGATGGTCTTGTCGGTGCCGCCCGAGGCGATGAGCTGGCCGTCGGGGCTGACGGCGACCGCTTCGACGGCGCCGGTGTGCTCCGATACCAGCGGAATCTCGCGATCGGTGATCTCCCAAATCTTGGCCAGGCGATCGACCGAGGTGGACAGGACGTAGTGGCCGTCGCGGCTGAAGGTAACGGAGGTGGCCCAGTCCTTGTGGCCGCGAAAGTTCTGCACTTCCTTGGCGCTGCCGCCATTCAGTTTCCATAGCTTGACGATCTGGTCCGAGCCGCAGGAAACGAGGTGCTGATTGTCTTTGCGGAAGGCGACGCCGCTGAGGGGGCCGTTGTGGCCGAGGAGAAGGATGGGCGGGCCGGAGGCCGGCACGCCGTCCTTGCCGGCCGACAGCGGCCAGAGGCACACGCGGTAGTCGAAGCCGCACGAGGCGAGGTACCGGCCATTGGGGCTGAAGGACAGGCTGGTAACGGCGACGCCGTGCGCCGACCAGCTGGTCAGCGGCTTGCCGCTGTCGGCGGCGTACAGGCGGATGGACTGATCGACGTTGCCGGTGGCCAGCCATTTGCCGTCGGGGCTGAAGGCGACGGCGGCCGGGATGGTGCCGTGGTCACCCACGGTCCACGCTTCCTTGCCCAGGGCGAGGTCCCACAGCTTGACGCGCTTGTCCACGCTGCCCGAGGCCAGTTTCTTGCCGTCCGGGGAGAAATCGACGCGGGTGATGGTGCCGTCGTGGCCTTCCAGCGCCTTCTTGAGCTGGCCGGTATTCGCGTCCCACAGCTTGATGACCTTGTCGCCGCCGCCCGAGGCGATGGTTTGCCCGTCCGGGCTGTACTGAACCGCCGTCACGCCGGCCTGATGGCTCAAGGTATGCACGACCTTGCCCGTGGCCACCTCGACCACCTTGGCGCTGCGATCGGCGCTGGCGGTGACGAAGCGCTGGCCGTCCGGGCTGAAGCTGGACGACCAGACCGGCTCGGTATGGTGGCCGAAATCGCGGGCCTGCAGGACCACGTC
>CAZFGM010000055.1:9746-18571 GCA_964518515.1 uncultured Alcaligenaceae bacterium
GAATTGGGCAGCGGCGTGTTGTACAGTTTCAGTCCGTCCGGCCCGATCCGAGCCAAGGTCCGCCCATCTGGGCTGAACGCCACGAAGGTGCTGGCGCCGTTGAGGTCCTGCTTGGCCCAAAACTCGGCTTGCTTGGCTGCGAGGACTTGGGGAAACTGCCAGACTTTCAACAGGCCGTCGGCGACCCCCACCGCCAGCAGGTTGCCTTCCGCATTGAAGGCCACTGATTCCACCCTTTGGTTGAACCAATTTTCCTCTTTGTTTTTTTCGAGGGCCCGTTGCAGATTGCCCGTGGCCACTTCATAAAGACGCAGCGCCTGGTCGTCGTTGCCGACTACCAAGGTTTTGCCGTCCTTGCTGAAGGCGATGCTGGTGACGTAAACGCCGCGGCCCTGAATGGTGCGCACGTCCTTGCCGTTGGCCGGGTCCCACAGCTTGATGTCGCGCTCGGCCCCTGCCGAGGCGATCAGCTTGCCGTCCGGGCTGAAAGCGACACAGCGGACGTGATCCGTGTGCCCGGTGTAGGTCAGCTTTTCATGGCCGTTGGCGAGGTCCCAGAGCTTGACCGTGCGGTCCTTGCTGGCGGTGGCCAGCAGGGCGCCGTCGGGGCTGAAGGCGACATCCATGATTTCCTGCCCGTGCCGCAGCCGCAGGTTGCCCAGCACGCGGGCCACGTGATTTTCCGGCACGTTGGGCGACTGGTACGGCAACTGCCAGCGGGCCTGGCGATAGAACTCGCTGGCCTGCAAGAGCCGCCCCTGGGCCAGGGCTTCGTCGGCCCGTTTGCCCATGTCTTCGGCCTTGTCCAGAAGCAGCGGCAGATAGCGCTTGGCCGCTCCGCTCTTGACGAGCTTGTCGCGCTCGGCCCGATATTTCTCTTGGATGGCGCGGACCTCGTCGGCGGTCGGGATCTTGGTTTCCTGGGCCGGCACAAGGCTGACCAAGCCCAAGCCCGCGAGCGACAGGAATATGGCAAAGGCGCGTTTCATGGCCGCGATCTCCTCGGGGAAGAAAAGGCACCGACCTTGAGTATAGAGGCCAGGAGGCGGCGGGAGCAAGCGGTTTCGGCAGGAAGTTACGGGCGGGGGTTGTTACAATAGTTGGTTCTTCGGAGTTTCGTGTGGGTCTAAGCCTGGGTCGTTTTGCTTCGCGGTCCTGGTCGAGCCCGCCGTTGGCTGGCCGCGCTCCGGCAGCAGGGCCACCAATTGCTTGGGCACGAGCAACCGATAGCTCTCGTCAATCCACCTTTGCAGAAGGTCAAGCGGCGGAGATTCGTGCGGGCTGAAGCTCACCTTGACCCATCCGAGAGACCCGACCTCGTATCGGCCGGGCTCCTTCGAGGCAAGCTTGGCCGCTTCCGTTAGGGAATCGCCAAGCTTGACTCTTACCTCAGCGGTACTCATGAACAGGAACGTCTTGTTCCGTGCCTTGAAGGCGCTGCATTCCAGAGCGGTACCCTTGCAAGCAATTCCTTCTTCAGTTTCCGGATATTGCAAGGCTATCTTTCGCAGAGCTTGTGCGAGTCTGCTATCGGCGTTCTTTTGTCGCGTCATGGTGACCTCGTTGGGGGCTATCGCTTGAGCGAATACCGGTGAACTTCGCCAGCGGCATTTGGGGTATTATCTTCGAGCCTGCAAGGGGATCAACATTATTCCAAGACCCGGTTAAGGGGCCTTTCCGATTGCTGTCGCGGGACAACCCGCGCAGTTGGCGTAGGGCAAGCCGTTCGTCTTACTATCGTGCCGGGTCGCCCGTTGTGGATCTGCAAAAAGGAGAGGGCTAGAAAATCATGAAGTCTCGTACAAACCTGGCGTTTCTGTTCTTGGGGGCAGTCAGCCTCTTCGCCCTCCCTGGCGGAGCACTACCGCGGCAAGCCGTTTCGGGCGATTCCAAGAAGGCGAACCAGCTTCGCGAGGAGAAGGATGACCAGCTGCTGACTACCCTCCTGGGCCGGTGCCGCACGATGCTCGACATGCAGATGGCGGTCTATAACAGCACCAAGGGGCTGTACAAGGTCTTCGAAGGCAGGTCCGACAAGAAGCCGCGCTCCATGGAGCAGCAGGCGGCCCGCCAGCTTTCCGACAAACAAAAGGCGATTGTTGCCGAGGCAACCAAGGCCATCGACAGGTTGGAGGCGGAAGGGGCGGCGGTCGCCTTCCCCGAAGTTTTCCAGCAGCTGCGCAAGGATATGAGAGACGTCCAGCGTCGCCTGGAGAAATGCCACCTCGGCGCCGAAACCCAGGCCATCGAGAAGGACATCATCGACACGCTCGAGGAGATGATTGGTGCCCTCAAGAAATGACAAATCCGCACTCTAAAGAGTGCGGCTACCCTAAGCGGGTTTATCATCCCGCGAAGCCCGAAACAGCCAGTACAGAATCGTCTTGATCTCGAACGGCTTGAGGTGCGGCCGCAGCGACAGGATGCGGGCGGCGATGCCGGCCAGATGGGGGGCGGCCCAGCTGGTGGCCGGCTCCTGGGCGAACGGACCCAGATAGCCGCGGCCGTGCGCCTGAAACTCGATCTGCTCGCGCAACTGATAGGCAAAGTGCAAGGGGTCGTCAAACAGCCTTTTGTCCACCGAGAATAAGGGCGGCGCGAAGGCCGATGGATAGCTGCGCATCAGGGGATGCTCGTTGTGGGCGGCGGCAAAGATCAACACGTCCTTGTAATAGCCTTCTTCGATGGCCCGCAAGAACTGGTAGCGGCGCGGCAACTGCTGCAAGCGGTGCTCCGCCACGCCCAGCGACAGATTGACGATCTTGCACTTCCACACGTCAATGGCCCAGTGCAGGGCGCGCATCACCACCTCGACCTCGCAGCTTCCTTGCGGGCCGAAGACGTCGGCGGAATATAATTTTACCCGCGGGGCCAGGGTCAACAGAATGTCCGCCACGGTGGTCCCGTGCGGCGTGCTTTGCTGGCCTTCGTAAGGAAGCGGCTCGGCCCGGTCGCCGCTGAATATGCCCCCCTCGATGCGGTGAATCTCCTGACCGTGCTGGCGGAATTTTTCTTCCAACAGGGACCGCTCGATGCCGCTGTCCACGACGCACACCGACACCCCCTCGCCGGTGGCGCGCGGATCATGCAGCAGCCGGTCGGGCGTCAGCAGGGCGAAGATTTCGTCGAAAACGTCACTCATAAAAATTCGAAATCGATCGGATTTCGGATTTACTCCCTTGTGGCGGAATCCAGCAAGGTGCGCAGACTTTCCACGAGGCGGATACAGTGCTGCACGGCGGCCGGGCCGTGGCGGAGGGCCAAGACGCGGATGGCCTCGGCCAGGCGTAACGTGTCCTCGGGGTTCGGGCCAACGGTTGCCGTGGCGCTCAGGCCGGCCCGCAACTGGTCGAGGACGGGTTTCGGCGGCGGCTGCTCCAGCCGCTGAGCGGCCTGGCCGCGAAGCGTTTCCGTCACCGAGGCAGTCGCTCCCAGGGCGGCGGCGACGGCGTCGAACAGCACCAGGTGGGTTTGCCGCTGGCCCAGAGCCTGGCGCAGCATCTCGGCGCCGAAATCGGCCGCCGCCCGCACCAGCCGCTGATCGTCTTCGGTGAACCCATCACCCTCTCCACCGCGGGAAGAGGGGGCGGGGGCCGGTTGTTTGTCAAAAAGCTCGAGCACCACGTGAATGCCCGGTGCCACCGCCAGCGGCGCCGCCAGCAGAGATCGCCGGTTGCGCTCGAAAGGTTGCAGCTCCAACGTCTCGGCGCCGGCCTGGTCGAGCTGATTCATGGCACACGGCTCTTGCAGGCTGACGGCCGTCGCCGCCACCGAGCGGGCGAACGGCACCAGCGGCACGTCGAGCCCCTGACCGTTTGCGTCGTAGACCCGGCAAGTTTCGGCGGGCTCCCGCGCGGGGTCGTAATGGCGGACCAGCAGGACGCCGTCCTTGGCCCGCGTCGTGACCAAAAGAAAACGGAACAGGCTGCCGATGGCCTCCGGCAAGGGAACGGGGTCGTTAAGGGCCGCCGCCGATTGCACCAGGGGCAGAATCTTTTCGACGGTTTCGCGAAATGCAACAAGCTGCTGGTGCAGTTGCCGTTCGCGCTTGGCGGGGCGAATGTGGTCCAGTTGGCGGCGGACCGCGGCCAGAAACGTTTCCTTGCTGAGGTCATGGTTCTTGTCGAGGTAATCGCGCACGCCAATGCGCATGGCGTCGAGCGGCGTGGCCTGGTTGGCGTAGCCGGTGACCATGATGGCCACGACGTCTGGATTGAACTCGTACAGGTCTTGCAGAAGTTGCAGGCCGTCGTCGCCGGCGCCCAGATGCCAGTCGAGAATGGCCAGATCGACGATATGCTGGTTGGCCAGGTGCAGGGCCGACTCGGCATCGTGGGCGGCCAGAATCCGGCCGTTCAAACCGGCGCCGGCCAGCCACTCGCGAAACGTTCGCCGCACCGGCTCCTCGTCATCGACAATCAAAATCGTTTCGCCCGGCTCAAGGACAAGTTCCATTGCTAAACCTCGATCCCCAACTCTTCCTGCTTCCGTTATACCAGGAGGGTAGAAATCTCACCAGAGCGGCACTGTTTAGCGGGGAGCCGGAGGCGACCGTTTGACGCGCGGTCGCCTTCGGCTCCCCGCTAAACGTAAGGGACGGCGATATTGTTTTTCCCCACTTGACCCGGCTGGCAACTGTGGGACAATCAATTTCTAACCATCGTTGTCCCACCTAGAGGAAACCGCAATGACTCCCGCCTCCCGACTTCTCCCCCGTCTTGCCTGGCTCGGTGTGTGCCTTCTGCTGGTGGCCGGCCTGGCCGCCCTGCCGGCCGGCGCCCAGGATAAAAAGAAGAAGGATGACAAAAAAACCGAAAAAAAGGACGACAAGAAGGACCCCAAGAAAGATGACAAGAAAGACAAGGAGCCCGAAAAGAAAGAACCCCTCAAGCTGGAAACTCCCAAGGTCGAATTGAAAGGCCACACCTACTGGATCACGTGCGTGGCCTACAACGCCGACGGCGCCTTGCTCGCCAGCGCCAGCCGCGACAAGACGGTCAAAGTCTGGAACCTCAAGACCGCCAAGGAACTGCATACCCTCAAAGGCCATCCCACGGAGGTTAAGTCCCTGGCCTTTTTGCCGGACAATCGCCTGGCGGTGACTAGCCGGCAATTCAACAAGAAAGCCAAGGAATGGCAGGAAGAGATCAAGCTGTGGGACGCCGCCGCCGCCAAGGAAGCAAAGTCGATCATCGGCCACACGGCCTTCATCGAAAGTGTGGCCGCCAGCGCCGACGGCGGCAAACTCGCCAGCGCCAGCGAGGATAAGCTCGTCAAGATCTGGGATACCGCCAACGGCAAGGAAATCCACACCCTGAAAGGCCACACCGGGGCGGTTCTGGCGGTCGCCTTCAGCAAGGACGGCAAAATGGCCGTTTCCGGCTGCGTCAAGGAAGAAGTCAAGAAAGATCCCAAGAAAGATCCCAAAATCAAAAAGGACGAAGAAAAGCTCGTCATTCTCTGGGATGTCGCCGCCGGCAAGGAAATCACCGCCTTCAGCGGGGCCAGCCGATCCATCACCTGCGTCGCCTTCCATCCCGACGGCACGCGCCTGGCCGCCGGCAGCATGGACGGCACCATCAAGGTCTATGATACGGCCGGCAAAGGTAAGGAACTCTTCACCCTCAAGGCTCACGAGCTGGTCTGGGCCGTGGCCTTCAGCCCGGACGGCAAGAAACTGGCCACCGCCGGTTATGACCAGACCATCAAGCTCTGGGACGCCGACAAAGGGACCCTGTTGCGGAACATCAACGCCCACGGTCTCACCGTGACCACCGTGGCCTTCAGCCCCGACGGCAGCCATCTCGCCTCCGGCGGACTGGATCAACTGGTGAAGATCTGGAGCCTGGCGGACAAGAAGTAGTGCTTCTTGCTTCACCTGCCTGGACGTTAGCTTTGGGCCCCTTCCCCTCAGGCTCCTGGGACCCGATAACACGGTTTGGTAACGGGCCCAATTCACCGGATCGGCCGCGGCAATGGGCCGATAGCACCGTTTCTTGACGGGGCTCAAAGCCCGCCTTCGCGTGGAACGCCGGCAGCGACGGACCCTGAGCGCGGACCGCATGCGTTCTAAAAAAAACAACGTAACCGTTCACCGCTCCGGATTGGAGATTACACAAAACCATTGCAGCTGCAGGCAACACAACAAAAGGGCAAATGTTTCGCCTTTCGCTCCGCGAAAGGGCGTCTTTCGCGGAGCGAAAAACGAGAACGGTTACAAAACAACGTAACATATCCGAACAGGCAAATGGTAGGTCAGTTGTGGTGATTGGCCAAAACGGAATGTTGATTATTTTCCGAAAAGACTCCCGACCCACTCCCGATCCCTTTTTTCCATTCGGTCATGGGGTTGGCAGGGCGGCCTCGGTTTCGACCTCGACGATGTGGCGCAGGTCAATGTGAATCGTCCGCTCAATCAGCGGCTTGTCGGCGTCGCCCTGATCGTGGAGCGGCACGACGAGCACCGCCATCCCCGTGCCAACCCAATTTAACTCCTGGCTGCGGATGTCATGCAGCGCCCGTTGCACGTCAAAGTACATTCCCATGGTCATTACGGCGTCCGGGTCGCACGCGCCGGCACGAACCAGGTCCTCCAGCGACGGTCTGTCCTGCTGAAGTTTTTCGCGGAGGGTTTGCTCCTGAACGCGCTCCTGGGCCGTCTTTCGGCTGGGGCGGAAAATGCGTCGCGCTTTCATCTTCCTCAATTCCCAGTAATTCAAGGAGTTCCCCTACAAGGCTTCGATCAGGAACGGGCCGACGCGACATTCCAGCCGCGTCAGGTCACTGATGGCCATGCGATCTTTGGCCCCTTCGAGGGCTTGGAAGCGATTTCGGGCCCGGAGGTGGAACGGGCCCACCTGATCCAGCCAGTAGATGAGGACGGAGGTGTCACAGTAAATCATCATCCGGATTTCTCCTTGCTGGCCAAGGATTTCGCGTCACCTTCCGGATCCTCCTATCGGTCATCCCATTCGTTGCGTAACTCGTTGATTTCGGCGTCGATTTCCTCCTTCGTTCGGAACTTGTGCCCCGCCGCTTCCAATTCTCGGCGGGACCGGTCAACGAATTCAACCAGGCTCTCCGCCGGTTGGACAAGCGGTTCCACGGATTCCACGCGCACCTTGACCCGGCCGGGCCCCACCGTTAGCTTCTGGTCCAATTCGAGCGTGCCATCGGACCGGATTGTGCCCAGCGTTTCGAGAATGGTTGTCGCCATGTTGTTGTTCTCCTTTCCTTGATCCATCTTAGCCGAACCATTTCGGTCCGTCAGTCCTACTAACAGGAATTCTTGGCAAACGCGCCCTTCGAAAACTCAGGTTCACAGCACGAACCCCATAGCGATTAGCGGGATGCAAATAATTGCGAACAGAACCAACACTTTTAGAAGTAACTGCTGAGACTCTGCGAATCCGGGCCGGCGAGCTTTAGCCACATACCGCTCCGCTATTCTTCGAAGTGGAGAAACACAATACAAAACGAAGTTTGCAAGCAACAGACTGACCGGAACCCATAAGAAGAAAGCGGGCAACGAAATCAGCATTCCATTTCAATTCGGGATAGCGGTTCTTGGTATTCCTGTGAAATGGGAATATGCGAAGAGTAACCCAACCATAAAAAAGAAATAGCCAAACCCAAGGATCGGCAAAATTACAAAAAGGTAAACAACCGGTTTTCGGTGCATTTCTTTCGGCATATTACCCTCAATTCCCGCGCTTCATGACTTCGGCCAGGGCCACCAGTCGGCCGCGTTCTGCCATCGACTTGGCGCCGGCGTGGAGGATGGCGGTCACTTCGAGGATCTCGGGGTGCGGCACCGGTTCGCGGCGGGTGCGGATCATGTCGCGGAAGGTGTGGGCCAGGCGGAACATCTCGTAATGATGGCCGTACCAGAAATCGCCTTCAATCGCCGGCGTGAACTGGTAAGCCTGGCGGGCGAAGTAAACGGTGGTCTGACAATACTGGCCGCCGATGTCGGGTCGGCCATACCAGACCTCGGCCGGCATGCGGTCGCGGTAGGTGAGGAGGGCGTGGGCGGTCGCTTCGCGGGCGTACATGCTGACGGCCTCGACGCCCGGGCCGCACAGGGTCATCACCGTCCAGATGGGGTGCTGGCCGTAGATGAACCAGCCGCCCTGCGAATAGCCGCCCGCCATGCTCGCCAGGACATACTGGAGAGCGCCCAACTCGCCGGCATCGCGCAGCCGCAGCGCCTGTTCCATGCCGAACTGGTGGCGAAACAGGCTCGACGACATGAGCGGGGCGCGGTGCTTGGCGGCCAGGTCGAGGATGCGGCGCGTCTCGGCGACGGTGCCGCCGATGGGCTTGTCACAGAAGGTGGGCAAGCCGCGCCGCAGCGCGGGGGCCACCAGGTCATAATGGTCGTTGCCTTTGCCCGAGGCGTCGCCCAGCCAGACGGCGTCCACGGCGGCCACCAATTCGTCCAGCGACTTGGCGATGCGCACGCCGGGAAAGGCCTGGACGTAGTTCTCCAGGCCGTCGGCAGGGTTGGCGTAAACGTGCGTGATGCGGGTGTCGGGAAAGGGCAGTTGATCGAAGGTGTAGCGCGGGCTGCGCAGGTAGCGCTCGAACATGCGTGCCGAGCCCGGGTCGAGATGCAGCCGGATTGCCTTCAGGTTGACCTCGGGATGGAAGTACTGGGCGAAGTGCCAGGTGTGACCGTTGGTCCGCTGCGGCTTGCCGTCGATGGAAGCCGAGATGACGCCGATCTTGTAGACGCGATTCGCCGGCGGCTTATCGGCGGCAGCGGCACTGCCGGCGGCCACGGTCAGGGCCCCGGCGGCAGTCAGCACTTCACGACGGCTGGG
>CAZFGM010000056.1:0-18448 GCA_964518515.1 uncultured Alcaligenaceae bacterium
CGGGCCTGAAAACCGGGAATCCGACATCAAACCTGCAAAAAGCGCAATGGTATTGCTTGCAATGAAATATCCAGACGTGATAATGAAGGAAAGCCCTGGAGGGCCACTGACGGTGTCTTAATAGCTATTCAGGCGAGACCGGCTTTCGCCGGTTGGCTGTCACCTGTAAGCATCAAGCCCGAAAAAGGCTTTGGGACCTGTGGTCACCTCCAGGGCATTACCCGCTCAGCCTCAGCGGGCTCCTTTTTCCTTGCCTTAGCCACTTGCAAGCAATCCGTCCATAACGTCCCGCCGTAGCCCAGACCGGCAAGGACCACAACCAACAGCCATTCTCCCAATTCAAGGCAAGCCAGGTCGAAGAACCTGGCCGGGAACGGCACGTACATCGCCAACAGATAAATGGGAATGGCGACGATGCCCACCAGGCGGAACCGGGTATCGCCGCGCCGCGGCTTTGGCTCGCCATCGGTCAGCGCCCGAAACAACGCGGTGAGGCCGAGCAGGATGAGCAGCGACAAAAGCAGGGTGCGCTGAGTTTTCAAAGCGATGTTAGGCCAGAAAACCCGCGCGAAAAAGAGCAGGAGTATACCGGCCAGGGCGAATACCACTCCAGTGCGGATGGCGAACCAGCCGACTTCGTGGAGGAACTGCGGCCGCGTCGCCGTCGTCGAACGCTCCCGGCTCAGCGTGATGACCAGGGCCGGGATGCCGATCACCAGCCAGTTGAGCAAGGTGACCTGCTGCGGCAGATACGGAAAGCGCAGCCCGAACACGCCGGGGAAGCACACCAGAATCAGGATGAAGGAATAAACGTTCTTGACCAGGAACAGCTTGCCCGAGCGGCGCAGGTTGCGGATGATCGTGCGCCCTTCCTCCAGGGTTTCGGGCAGCAGGGCGAAGTTGTTATTTTCCAGCACCAGGGCCGAGACGGTCTTGCTGGCCTGGCTGCCTTCGCCCATGGCGATGCCCAGGTCGGCCCGCTTGATGGGCAAGACGTCGTTGACGCCGTCGCCGATCATGGCCACGTGGGCGCCCTGCTGCTTCAACCCCTCGACAATTTCCACTTTCTGGTGCGGCGACACCCGGCCGAAGACGCTGCGCGACCGGATCAGGTCCGCCTTGTTCGGAGCGGCTGCAAGTTCATCGCCGGTAACAACGGCGTCGCGGGCCAGAGGCAGGTTGAGATGGGCGACGGTGGCCTTGACGGTTTCGGGGTTGTCGCCGGAGATCACCTTGAAGGCGATACCCTGGGCGGCCAGGGCCTCAAGGACCGCGCCCGCTTCGGGCCGCAGCTCGTCGCTCAGGCACACCAGGGCCAAGGGTTCCAGCGTGAATCCCTCGAGGGTGCCGGCGAACGGCGGAAACGCGCCCGCGGGTTTTTTGGCCTGGGCGAATAACAGAAGACGCAGTCCCGTGGGCAGCAGTTCTTTCCAGGTCGTTTCCCAGCCGGAGCCGGCATTCGCACTCAGATGAGGTTGAAGCGCTTCGCAGGCACCGAGAACCAGAACGTGTTCACTGTACCCCCCTTTTCCCTCCCTTGCCAAGAGGGGGAGAAGGGGGGTCTCGTCGCGCATGCGCACGGCGCTGTAGCGGTTCTGGGATTTGAAAGGAAGCTGATCGACGGTCTCGACCGGGGTCTCGCCCAGGGCGGCGCGCAAGGCTTGAATGTTTTTGTTTTTGTGGTCCAACGAGGCCCAGGCAAATTGTCCAAGCCGCCGGCGCACCATTTCCTCGCCCGGGTTCGAGCCCAGGATCTTTACTTGATCGAGCTTGAGCCGGTTGGTGGTCAGGGTGCCGGTCTTGTCGGTGCAGATGACGTCGATGGCGGCCATGGTCTCGACGGCGGCCAGGCGCTGCACGACGGCCCCGCGCCGGCTCATGTACACCGCGCCCAGCGTGAAGGACAAGGTCGCGGTCAAGACAAGGCCTTGCGGCACCATCGACGTGATGGTCGCCGCCATCATGAGCACGTACTGGTTGTAACCGGGTATGTCTTGCACGACGTAAAAAAACAGAGTGTACAGGAGGCACAGCCCCAGGGCCGTGAAGGATAAAACCTGGATGAGCAGGTTGATGACGTTGGTCAGCGGGCTGGCGGTGTACTGGTAGGCGCGGGCCTCGGCGGCAGTGGCGTGGGCGAAGGCCTCGGGCCCGACCTTGTCGGCTCGGTAGGCGCCTTCGCCGGCCACGCAAAAACTGCCCGACAAGAGCGCCTCGCCCGGGTGGCGCCGCACCGGATCGGATTCCCCCGTCAACAGGGCCTCGTCCACTTCCAGGTAATTGGCTTCCAGGACCGGGCCGTCGGCGACAATCGTATCACCGGCCGCCAGCAAAATGTGATCGCCCAGGACGACGTCGCCGGCGGGGATTTCCTGAGCCTGCCCGTCGCGGATCACGCGGGCCCGCGTTTCCACCAGTAGGGCCAGCTTGTCAAGGTGGTGCTTGGCGCGAATTTCCTGAAACAGGCCGATGGCGCTGTTGACGACGGCCATGCCCGTGACGGCGAAGGCGCCGTAGGGTTCGCCGACCAGCCACAGGGCGATGGCCGCCGGCGTGACCATGGCGTTGAACCAGGTCAAGAGGTTGCGGGAAAGGATCTGGCCGTAATCGCGCCAGAGCGTTCGCCGCGTGCGATTGACCTGGCCGAGGCGAACGCGCTCGGCGACGGCGGCGGCGGTCAAACCCGGCCCTGGTTTGGCGGACATGGTTATTTATTGTACGGATGTAATCCGTCCCAACCTGGCTTCCGCGAGGCTGGCAGCCGCGCCTGGCCTTGGGGTACAATGGCGGTATGGCTAGAACACAGGCAAGCCCGTTTCCCTTCCCGCCAAAGCGCATCTATTGGGGGCCGAACATCCCGATGCGGGTGATCCGCCGCTATGCCCGGGCCATCGCCAAGGAGTTTCATCCCGATAAGGTCGTCCTGTTCGGCTCCTACGCCTACGGCACGCCGCATGAGAACAGCGACGTGGACCTGCTTGTCGTCATGCCGGCCCGGAACCAGCATGACCAGGCCGTTCGAATCCAATACCATTTGACCGCCCCGTTTCCAGTCGATCTGATCGTCCGTACCCCAAAGGAGATGAAATGGCGCCTGGAGGAGGGGGAATCATTCTTGACGACGATCCTGTCCCGGGGAAAGGTCCTCTATGAAAAAAACGACGCGGGAGTGGGTCAAAAAAGCCGAGCAAGATTACTTGTTCGCCGAGCAAGGCAGCCGAAGCAAGATTCCGGTTCATGATGGTGTGTGCTTCCACTGCCAGCAGTGTGCCGAGAAGTATCTCAAAGCCTTGATGGAAGAACTCGGATTTCCAGTGCCGAAGATACATAACCTCGTACTGCTGCTCATCACCCTTGCTCCCTACTATCCGGCGTTGCGGTCTTTGCGGCGCGGACTGGTCTTTCTTTCCGATTTTGCCGTGGACATTCGCTATCCCGGCAACAGGGCCAGCAAGCGGCAAGCGGTGGCCGCCCTTCGCTGGGCTGGTCGGGTCCGGACGCCGGCGCGGGCGCTATTGGGCATCCGCGACCGCGGTCGCACCAGGTAGCTCCTGGTTGGACCTGGGGCCATGGTGAAGGTTTTGGGCGTGGCCATCACCTTGGCCCGCCCCGCTCTCTTTCCTGCACTTTTTCCTCCTCGGCTGCGGCATGAAGTTCATCGAAGCGGCGCAGGTAGGTGCGATGCACGCGGGCAAGGTGGTTTCGAACTTTGCGGGCCCTAAGCGAATCGATCTTCTTGAGTACCTGGACCACATCCGCTTGGTCAAGTCGCCGGTTGGAGGCAAGCTTAGTCTCCATCCAGCCTTCGAGACTGGCGTACTCGGCCCCCTCCCCAACTCCGAGATGTTGCACACCAGGAATTGGCGTAGGGGCATTTTTGCCTGGCGCGCCGCCCTCGGGGACGATCTCGATGTCCAGGCCGCGGTACCTGAGCTTGTGCCAGCCCTTGGGGTCTTGCCAGATGACTTTGATGCCGTACCGCGGGGCGACTCGAAGCAGCGGATCCAAGAGCGCTTTTCCGACAACGATGTCGATATCTTTTGTGAACCGCTCATAGCCGTGGTGGATGGCGGCCAGCCCCCCGATGATGGCCATGGGGATGCCTTCGCGGCGGGAGAGTGTTTTCAAGACTTCGAGCGCGCCTGCGACTTTGGCGTCTTTCGGTTCGTGGCCTTTCACGGTAGCCACCAGCCTTTCGAGGCGGACCAGAGCCCGTGCAGCAACGAGAAGGTCTTGGCCCAGTCGTGTCCGTCCAGCGGTTTTCATGATACCCTCATGGCGGCACTTACCGCCTTGACTCACGTGGACCCCTTGGTTTTCGGCCGAATTGAACGGTATTGCGGTTAAACCAAATTCATGGAAGTTCGGCCGAAACCAGGCGGCGGGGTGGGCTGGCAAGGTCGAGGGAAAGCTTCTGGTCTTGGGCAAAACGAACGAACTCCCAGTGGTTGGCGAATTTCCGCTGGTAGCGCTGCTCGAGCTGGTCGAGAACCACGCGCCGGGCCGCACCGACGCACAATGGAATCTTGAGGATATCGACCAACTCTTGGGTGGAGATCCGGACCGGTAGCGGCTCGCCGGCGAGGAAAATGTCAGGCATTCCGAAAAGGAACTGGCCTGTGGCCAAAGTCGAGGCGACTGATCCGCACAGCCCGGTCGCCCGGCGGGCCTGGTTCGCGGGGTCCAGCCCACTGAGAATGGACTTTAGCGCCTGGGCCAGCCCCTCCACGGCAATGGGTGCCTGCCAGGAAAGGGGATCGTTTCGCTGGGCCATGAGCCGGATCAAGGCGTGGCCGACCTGAGCGGCCTGGGCCGGCGCCATGCGCCCGGCGAGCGCCGTCAACGCTTGGGTGGACTCTCGAAAGGCCAAGATGTTGGCCTTGGGCATGGCCTGGATCAAGATCTGACCGACCTGAGCGGCCTGGGCCGGTTCCAGGCGTGTGGCCAGCGCCGCCAGCCCTTGGGAGAATTCCCGCGGGGTAATGACGTCGCTAGTGCTAGTTTTGACCAAGGCCAGGACTAAGGTCTGCCCAACCTGCGTCGCCTGGTCCAGTTCCATGCGCCCGGCCAGCGCCGCCAGAGCTAGCGCCAACTGCTGCTGCACGGCATAGAGTTTGTTGCTGCTTTTGCCAACGGCCTGAAGCAGGATCCGGCCCGCCTGGGTAGCTTGTTTGGCCGCTTCTTGCGGTGGCATGGCGGCGGCTAGCCTCGCCAGCCCTTGGGCCAACGGCCGGGGATTAGTGACTTTGCTCATGGCCTGAATTAGGATCTGGCCGGCGTGCACGACCTCTGCCGGTTGCAGGCGACTGGCCAGCGCCGCCAGCCCCTGGGCTAAGCCAAGAAGGTTATTGGCCTCGGTGGTTTTGGCCATGGCCTGCACCAGGGTCTGAGCGGCCTGGGTCGCTTGTTGGGCTGCCTCGGCCGGTTCCATGTAAGCGGCCAGTCCCCCCAGCCTCCAGGCAAGCCCCCCCAGTAGCCTGGAAGGATTCTTGGCCATAGCTTGGAGCAAGATCCGGCCGCCCTGGGCTGCTTGCTTGACAGCCTCCGCCGGTTCCATACGGATGACCAGCGCCGCCAAGCCCTTGGGCAACCACTCGGGCTCAGGGTCTTTTGCCATGGCCCGAAGTAAGACCTCGCCGGCCTGGGCAGCTTGCTGGGTGGCTTCCGCTGATTCCATCCGGCCGGCCAACGCGGCCAACTCTTGGGCCAACGACCCCAAGATATCGGGGCGGGAAATTTGGTTGGCCATTGCCAGGAGCAAGGTCTGGCCGGCTTGGGCCGCTTGTTGGGCGGCTTGGGCTGGTTCCATCCGAGCGGCCAGGATGGCCAGCCACTGGGCCAACTCCGCGCGGGTAAACGACTCGGGAGTTTTAACCATAGTCTGGACCAGGATTTTACCGGCCATGGCCGCCTGGTTCGGTGGCATGCGCGCGGCCAGCGCCGTTAACCCGGGGGCCAATGCCCTCAGAGCGTTGGCCCATGGGTTTTGGGCCATCGCTTGGACCAGAGTTTGGCCGACCTGGGCGGCCTCGGCCGGTTGCATGCGTCCGGCCAGCACGGCTAACCCTTGGGCCAATTCCCGCAAGGGATCGGGATGGCCGTGCGCGGCCGTGATCCGGACGATGGTCTGGCCGGCCTTTGCGGCCTGGGCCGATTCCACGTGGGGAGCCAGCGCCGCCAGCCCTTGAACCAACCTCCGCAATGCAAAGGGCTCGTTGGTTTTGTCCATGGCCTGTAACAGAAAGTGGATGCCCTCGGCGGGTTGCTGGGCCGCTTGTGCTGGTTCCATGCGTGCGGCCAGCACCGCCAGGCCGTTTGCCAAAGCCGGCATGGGATTGGGATAGGGGTTCTTGGCCATGACCTGAAGTAAAGTCTGGCCAGCCTGGGCGGCCGCTGTAGGTTCCATGCGCCCGGCCAACGCCCCAAGCCCCTGGGCTAACGCTTCCAGGACATTCCCATCGACGGTCTTGGTCATGGCCTGGACGAGCGTCTTACTGGCCTTGGCGGCTTCTGCTGGTCCCAGGCCGGGAGCCAGCGCCGACAACCCTTTGGCAAACTCCTGAAGCACTGTCGAATTGGTGGTTTTAGCCATGGCCTGCACCAGGGTCTGGCTGGCCTGGGCGGCGGCCGCGGGTTCCATGCGTGCGGCCAGGGCCGCCAGCCCCTGGGCCAACTCGTGCACGGAGAGGGTAGTTGTGTTTTTGGCCATGTCCTGGACCAGCGTCTGACCGGCCCGCGTCGCTGTTTGCGGGTTAAGGTCTCCCAGGGTGGCCGCGATCCGCGCTAGGACTACGCGCTTTCCCTCATCCGGTTCCTTGGCCTGCAGTGGCGCGGCTAGCAGCTGTTCTAAGCGCATCCGCCGTTCGAGGTCCAGGCCCACGGCCGCGTGCAGGGCGACGTCCGCGCGCAGCCGCAACTGCCGGCTTCGCACCGCATCGCCCAGCGCGTCCTGGACGAAACGGTACCACAGTTGTTCCCCCCGGTTCTCGGCCAGCTCCCACAACGCCTCGATCTCCGGCACAGTGAGTGGCACGTTTTCAAACAATCCAAGGGGGCGCAACAGGCTTCGGGCCAGGGCTGTTTCCGTCCTTTCCTGGGATTGCTGGAGCCTGGTATAGGAATGGGTCAGTTCGGTGTTGGCCTTCTCCAGACCCGCCTGGGCCGTGAGCGCCTTGCTCTCGTTGTTGCGGGCCTGCTCGGCTTGATGCGACGCGTCGATACCGAAGTACGTGGAAACCACGGTGCCCAACACCAGGGTCGCCGCCACCATTGCCAACGATGCCGCCAATTTCGGGTTTCGCCGACACCAGCGCCAGCCGCGCTCCCCAGCACCCACCGGGCGGGCCAAGATCGGCCGGTCGTCCAGAAACCGGACCAGATCGTCGGCCAAGCCGCCCGCCGACTCATAGCGCCTGGTCGCTTCTTTCTCAAGACATTTCAGGCAAATGGTCTCCAGGTCGCGCGGCACCTTTGCGTTCAACTGCGAAGGCGGCACCGGCTCCCGCGTCAGAACCTCCATGACCGTGTCGATCGTCGTGGCCGCTTTGAACGGCGGCCGGCCGGTAAGGCACTCGTACAGGATCGCCCCCAAGGCATACACGTCCGCGGCCGGGCCGATTTCCTTGACCCGCCCCCCGGCCTGCTCCGGCGCCATGTAGCTGGGCGTCCCCATGATCGCCCCGCTGGCCGTCAGGCCCGCCGCTTCGTCCAGCTTCTTCGCCAAACCAAAGTCGGTGATCTTGGGAATAAAAATGCTCAGGGGCCGGTGGTCAGTGGCCGGTGGGGGAACCTTGCTCGGGGCGATAGGAGCTTCTAGCCGGGACTGTTCTGGACTGGCCACTGGCGACTGGCCACTGGCCACTGCTAACAGGATGTTCGCCGGCTTCAGGTCGCGATGGACGATCCCCTGCTGGTGGGCGGCGTGCATGGCCCCGGCCAGGCTTTCGACGACTACAGCAGCTTCTGGTGCTGCGAGGGGAGTACCGTTAAGCTTGCTGGCCAGACTGCCGCCTTCACACAATTCCAGCGAGAAATACGGCAGCCCATTCTGCTCCCCGATTTCGTGGATTTGCACAATGTTGGGGTGCTGCAAGCGCGCCACGGCCTGGGCTTCCATGCGAAAGCGCGCCAGGTCCGCGGCGCTGGCATGGCCGCCCGCCAGGATCATCTTCAAGGCGACCAGCCGATTGAGGCCCAACTGTCGCGCCCGGTAGACGACGCCCATGCCGCCACGCCCGAGCACGTCCAGGACCTCGTAACCCCCCACGACGGGAAGAGGTATCTCCCCTGACGCGGCAGTCCCCTCGGTGGTGGGAGGGAACCCCTTGGCCATGGGGGGGGCCGCCAAAGCAGCGGTCGATGCGCGGTAGTCCACGGTTTCGACGGGCGGCCGTCCTTCTTGTGCGGCGGAGGGCCCGTCGTGCCGCGCGGCTAATACCAAGCGGCCTGGTTCTTCGGGGGTTGGTGCGGTCATGATGGGCCCTTTTTCGAAATGTAATCTTGAATCTGAAATCTACTTGGGTCGAGACAAACGGCTTTGCAGAAAAGCAAGGAGATCGGCCATTTCTTGAGGGGGAATGTCCTTTTCCAACCCCTCCGGCATGGCGGATTTGCCGGTGCTGAATAGCTCCTCCAGGTCGGTGCGCTGGAGGGTCTGCTCCTTGCCGTCGCTGCCGGCCAGGATGATGGCGGTGGAGCTTTCCTGCGCCAACAGGCCGCTGAACGTGCGGCCGCCTTTGGTGATGGCGGTGTAACCGAGATAGCGCGGCTCGACGGCCTGGTTGGGATCGAGGATGGCGTTTAACAGCCCTTCGCCCGATTTATCCAGCACGGAAGCGAGATCGGGGCCGGACTTGTGGCCGACATCGCCCAGCCGGTGGCAGGCGGCGCAGGACTTGGCGAAGACCTTGGCCCCGCGGCCGGCATCGGCCGCGAGCCTCAAGGCCGGCCGATAGGACTCGACGACCTTACGGCGATCCGCATCGACGCTGCCGGCCAGCAGCTTGGCGGCGCGGTTGCGAATCTCTTGGTCCTTATGTTCCAGAAGGCGCTGCCGCCGCGCGGCGTCGAAGTCCAGGGGGAGGATTTTCTTTTTCGCCAAGGCGTCGAGCGTGGCCTTCACCCCCTCCGGACGCGACAGGAGCACCTCAAGCACCTGGCCGCGCAAGGTCGGCGAGTAGGTTTTCCAGGGCCGGATCAGAAGCTCTGGAATCCGCGGATCGGAGAGGCCGCCCAGTCCACCGATCGCCGCCGCTTGCATGTCGTTTGCTTGCTGAGGAACGAGGAAACCGCTCAGCGTTCTGATGTCCGCTTCCTTCTGATCCAAACCCCGCCCCAAAAGCCGCAGCGCCGTCAAGCGCTCGGTTTTTTCCGCTTTCGGATCGTTGGCCGCTTTTCGCGCGGCGGAAAACAGCTCGGCGACTTTCCTCCATTCTCGTTCCTCCTCCACGTTCCACTTGGATTCCTTTCGCAGTCGCGTAAGCGAGGACTTTTGACTTTCAATGGTGTCAAGCAGTTGGGCCACGGACTTGAAATGATCGAGACGAGGGGGCTTGCCCGAGTCCAGAGAGGAGGCGAGGAACCAGAGCGTGTGTACGGCGGCCTCGTCCTTCTTCCCCAGAGCCGCCGCGAGGCGCAGGATCGGCGCTGCGAGGTGCCCGGGAATGGGCTTGCCCTCGTGGCGCGTGCGCACCTCGTCGGCAAACGTGCGCCAATTGTGTTTGTCGAGGGAACTCAGCACCCCCGCCAGGATGTATGGGTCCTTTCCGTGCTTGATGGCCAGGAGCGCCAGCCCCTTCTGCGCAGCATCCCTCGGTCGAGGTGGTAGACCGCCGCTGTGGCCCCAATCTTGGCCAAGCGCATAGGCCAGTTGCAGCACTACCCCCGCGTCCGGTTCTTGGAGGTGCTGAAGTAAGGCCGCTTCCAAAATGTCTGGAGAACCGATCCCGGGTCCACTGTAAACCGGTCGGCAAAGACGAACCGCATGGCGGCGCACGCCTGGATGATCGTCGCGCAAGGCCACTTCGAGAACTCTGTCCCTGTCTTCCAGAATGCACAAGGCCTGTAAGCGGACCAAGGGATTCCTGTGATACTCAACTATCACTCCAAGCGTACGCTGCATTTCAAAGCCAGCTTCCTTTTTACCGCGCACCAGCAGCATCTGGGCCATGTCGCGCTGCCAGCCGCTGGGGCTATCGAGAGCTTGAACCAGTTGCTTGGGGCTCAGCTTGTCCAGCCGTGGAATCGGTCGCGGCCTTTTCCCCTCCGGAAAAATGCGATAAATTCGCCCCTTGTCGTGGCCCGCCCGAAGATCGAGCTTCTTCTGCCACTCCTTGGGAATCCACTGCGGATGCTCGATCACGTAGCGATACATGTCGGCCACCCACAGGGCGCCGTCCGGCCCGGTCTGGATCATCGCCGGGCGGAACCAGTTGTCGGTCGAGGCGAGGAATTCCGATTTCTGCTCGTCGGCGGCCCGCTTGCTGGTGAACGTCACGCCCTTGGGCGTCAGGATTTCGCGGTGGATGAGATTGTGCACCGGCTCGCTGACGAAGGTGTTGTTCTCGAAGTCCTTGCCGAAAAGGTTGTCGCGGTAGATGGTGATGCTGCACGCCGAGGTGAAGTGGTTGAGGCCGCCCGGATCGTTGAAGCGCGGCAGCGGCTTGCTGATCGGAAACACCGGAGCGGCCCCGGGCTTTTCCGGCACCGGCACCTTGGGGTTGGGATACGGCACGTGCGGGTTGCGCCGCAAGTAATGGTCGTCGAGGACGAAGTGGAAACACGGGTTGGAGTTGTTGCAGCCGAACCAGTTGCCCCAGTCGTCGCGGCAGCGGCCGAACTGGGTCTGGCCGGTGACCGCCTCGAACGCGCCGGTGTCGGGCTTGAAACGGAAATCCCGGCCGCTGATGTTGACCGTCTGGCCGGTCTTCTGCGACTTGATTGTGCCGCCCGAGTCGCCGTTGGCGCCGTAAATCCAGTTATCCAGGCCCCAGACCAGGCTGTTGACGCGGTGCTGCTGGTTGCCCTCGGCGAAGCCGGTGAACAGGACGATCTTCTTGTCGGCCTTGCCGTCGCCGTTCGTGTCCTCGGCATAGAAAATATCCGGGGCGCAGGTGACGAGGACGCCCTTGCCCCACGGCATGACGCCGGTCGGGTAGCCGAGGTTGTCGAGAAAGACGGTGGCCTTGTCGTAGGGGACTTGGTCCGCGGTCGCCTTCGGCTCCCCGCTAAACTTGCCGGTTTTTTCCAGGAACTTGACGCGGCCGCCGGGCTTGCCCTTGCCATCGACGCCGAGCGGATAATCGCCCATCTCGACGACCCAGAACTTGCCGTCGGATCCCCAGGCGAAGGCGATGGGATCCATGACCAGCGGCTCGGCGGCCATCAACTCGACCGTGAAACCCGGCCGCGGTTTCATGCATTTCAGCGATTCCGCCGGCGACTTCGGGCCGGGCTCCTTGTCGTACTGGGCCCGCGACGAGCTTGGAGTGACATGAAGAAGAATCAGCCACGAAGCGATAAGGAAACGCATGGATGTATCCTCAACGGAGTCAAGAATCCCTTGGGATGGTACCGTGGTCGGAGAGTGCGGTAAAGGGTTGGCCAGGAAAGAACCCCCCGCCAGTGTTTTATTATTTTATTAGCGGCTTGTTACGTTTAGGCGACCGGCAGAAAAAAACTTACCCGTAGCCGCGTTCGCCAGAACGCGGGCAGCCCGCACTCTGGCGAGTGCGGCTACGGGTAGATCAAGTCCTGCCGTTCGCCTTAGCGTTCGCATGTTACTTGCAGAAGGAACAAACATAAGACCCGCAAAGTTAACCGCTATCGACCCTCTGCTGGCTTTCCGGTAGCATCGGTCTTCTCTTTTGAAGCTCGCGGATTGGTACCGAGCTTATAACACAGGCGAATTGATCCAGCGCGCCGAACTGGACATCTTTTCCCGTTTCCGCTGGCAAATCACTAGGGTTGTTCTTGCCCGCCGGCATCCCATCGTCCAGAATGGAATTCAGGACGGAAAAAAGATGCTCCACAAAAAGACTCCCAAACCGCCCGATGACGAAGTGACGCGGTTGCTCCGGGTCGCGGCGCGGAAAAAACGTCCGTGGACCTGGCCCGGCATCCTGATTACTCTGCTCGTGGTTGCCGTTCCACTCGGCCTGTTTGTTTTGGTGGTTTATCCCCGGCCCGACCCGCCGCCGGTAAAGGTTCTGGCATTCGATGCCATCGGCTTGACCGGCGAAAAAATCTCCTTGCGGGCCCGGCTAGAACCGATGCAGCTCCCCGCCGCAAATCCGGATCTGGCCGGCCTGGACCTGCACTTCGAGATCGGTCCATTCGGTCAAGCCAAGGCGCTGGGCCGGGCCGCCAGCGATCACACGGGAGTCGGCCAGGTTATCTGGTCTCCCGACCAGCCCCAGTCCAGTTTTACGGTCCGCTTTGCCGGGGACCGGAAACGTTCCGGCTCCATCGCTCAAGGCCGGGTGTTTTGCTGGCCGGCCGAGTCGGCGGTTTTCCTGGTGGATGTGACCGCTCTGGTCGCCGCCGACGTGGCGGCCTACAAGGAAACTTTGCAAAAAAAGCCCATTCTGGAAATCGCTCCTGTTTCTATTTCCGCTGATATACTCCCATGGGCCGAGATGCTGGAGTACCGGGTGGTGTATGTGGTCTCGCACGCCGAATCCGGCCCATCATACAGTCTGGTGCGCCGCTGGCTGGAACACCAGTTCCGCCTTCTGTTTCCGTTCGGCCCGATCGTGGAAGTGGACGGCCCATCCCCGGCCCTTGCCCACTTGGTGCAGGAAATGCGGGCTAAATTCAAAGGCCCCGTCTTTTGCGGCGTCGCCAATCCCCAGGCCGCGGAAGAATTGCAAAAAACCGGAGCCACCGTCCTTCTTCTTGCCCAGGAGGCTGTCCCGGAATTGCAGGCACAGCTTCTCGTGGAAAGACTCCCGCACGATCCACCGAAGAAAAAGAAGGAGTAACTCGTTCTTGCTAGTTGGAAAAAGGAAGCCGCGGTTCGCCACGCCGGTCTGGGCCGCGCGGTTCTGCAAACCGCGGCAAACCAAGCAACGATCAATCCATCTTCTGCGGCAGTTGGAACTGGATGCCGCCCCCTTCGCTGAGGCGGATCATTTCGCGGACCCGGTCGCCCAGGTTTTCCGGAACCTGGTCCACGGTCTGGTATTTCTTGGTTTCGCCGCCGTCGCGGATTTCAATGGCCTTGACCGTGGCCTTGCCGCCCTCGATGGTTCCGCTCACGCGGATGGACCGGTTGCCGTCCTGGGCCTGAGTGGTGAAGCCGTTCTGGGTGCGCACAATGGTGAGGACGTTGGCCCCTTGAAGTCCACCGGGGAAAATCTGGATATTGGGAATCTGGATATTGGGAATGCCGCCCGGGAAATTCGGAATCCCTTTGGGGAAGATGCCGCCGGGAATGCCGAACGGGTTAGCCTTGGGCACTTCGGGCAAGGTAACGTCCTTGACAGTTTCCTTTTTGCCTTTGCGGACCACCACGGCCGCGACCTTGTCGCCGGTCTTGAATTCATTGAGCACCTTGACGAACTCGTTGACCTGGCTGGAAACTTTCTTGCTGCCCAGCTCCAAAAGGATGTCGTGGTTTTTCAGGCCGGCTTTAGCGGCAGCGGAATCGGCCTTGACATTGTGCAGCACCAGGCCTTGCCCCTTGGGCAGATCGAGCTGCTCGACCAGGGCCTCGGTGGGCTTGGTCAGGCCGACGCCCAGACGGTTAACCGCCCCCGGTCCGAAGGGGAAGCCCGGCTGGAAGCCGCCGGGAAAACCACCCGGGAAGCCCCCGGCAAGCCGCCGGGAAATTGCTTGCGAAATTGCTCCATGGCCTTCTGATATTCCTGGCGGGCTTTTTCGAGCTGTTCGCGAATCTGCTTGATCTGATCGGCATCCAAACCGCCGGGCAGAAACTTCTCGATATCCGGGAAAGGGAAATCGGGTTTGGCTTCCTTCTTGGGAGCTTCCTTGGGTTGATCCTGTGCCGTGGCGGCGTTGGCAAGCAGGCCGGCGACCACCAGAGCCGTCAAGGCCAGGCGCCAGCGCCAGACAAGAGGTTTCATTGGGGGACCCTCCAAAAAGTGGGGCGATTCACCTAATTTATTAGGTGCCCCGGCTTTTGTCAAGCAGCTCCGGCTCCAATTAACACGGAATCCTGATGGCCCTGCTCGGGGGCAGGCCGCGCAAGGTCAAATTGGGTTCGGTTAGTCGGTAAAGTCGGTTTCAAAGTCCGTGTTCGGCGACAACTATCTTTCCCCTTTAACGACAATTAAAAATCCCCACCCTGGGAGGTCCCTCCGTCGGGCGCGCGCTTCTCCACCCAGGTCATCTGGTTTTTGTGATCGTAGCCGTAGTTCCAGGATTCCAGGGCGCCTACTCTCGGGTAATCATTTCATCGAGGTTAAATAGCACGCGGGCCACGGCGGTCCAGGCGGCGTGCTCCACCACGTCCGCGCCGGGAGGAAGATTGCCGGCCAGCTTTTGGGCGGCTTGAAGATCGGCCCTGAAACTTTGGCGTTGCTCCGTCAACAAATCATGCAGAATGTCCTGTTCGGCGGGGCTGGGTTCGCGTGCCAGGCACAGGCGAAAGGCATGGCGTGTCCGCGCGGCGTCGCCGGCCGGCGCTTCCTGCGCAGCAATGCGGGCGGCCAGGCCGCGGGCACACTCCAGGAACATCGGGTCATTGAGCAACATCAGCGCCTGCAGGGGCGTGTTGGACCGGTGCCGGCGGGTGCAGGACGTGTCCGCTTTGGGCGCGTCAAAGGCCAGCAAAAACGGGTGTGGACTGGTGCGCCAGAAATGCGTGTACAGGCCGCGCCGATAGCGGTCCGTGCCGGCGCTCAGCAGCCAGGGAAAGGGCGAGCGCCGCGTTTCCATCACCCCCGGCGGTTGGTAGGGAAACACGCTCGGCCCGCCGATTTTCACCGCTAACAAACCGCTGGCGGCGAGCAGGCTGTCGCCGACGATCTCCGCCTCCAGCCGCAAGCGCAGTTGACGTGCCAGGAGGCGGTTGTGCGGATCGACCGCGGCCAGGTCCTTCCGCTGATGCGAGGCCTGACGGTACGTGGCCGAGGTGACGAGCAAGCGATGCATGGCCTTCAGGCTCCAGCCGCGGCCCATGAATTCCGCGGCCAGCCAGTCGAGCAACTCCGGATGCGTCGGCGGCTTGCCCTGGGTGCCGAAGTCGTTTTCCGTTTCCACCAGGCCGGCGCCGAAATAGCGCTGCCACAGGCGATTGACCGTGACCCGCGCCGGAAGGGGATTGCTCCGGTCCACCAACCACCTGGCCAAGTCGAGGCGAGTCGGCGCTTTGCCGGCCGGCAGCGGCGGCAGCACGCGCGGCACATTGGCCGAGACCAGGGCGCCCGGACGGCGGAAATTGCCGCGGATATGGATGCGCGTCAGCCGCGGTTTCGCGCTGACCTCGACCAGAACCAGAGTCGTCGTGACGCGCGGCTCCCTCTTCTTCAGATCGGCGATGTGTCGCAGTATCCCCTGGCGAATTGGATCGCGGGCGAGGTGGACATTAACCAGGAGCGGTCCGTGAATCCCCCCAGGAACACCGGCCAGGAACCCCAGCCCCCTGGCGATGCGATCGCTTGCCGGCCGAAGTGCCTCCGTCCGGTCATGAGCCTTGAGGCGTACTTGCCATTCGGCCAACTCCGCGTGGAACTTGGCCCTGGCCGTCTGCTCCTCGGCCGTGGGCGTCTCCAGCTTCAATTCCTCGGCGTTATTGAAGAAGGCGAACAGCTGATAAAACTCGCGCTGCGAGATCGGATCGTACTTGTGGGCATGGCATTCGGCGCAGCCGAGCGTCAGCCCCAGAAAGACGACTCCCGTGGTGGCCACGCGATCGACGACGCGCTCGACGCGGAACTCCTCCGGATCGTTGCCGCCCTCCGCATTGAAGAGGGTATTGCGGTGAAAGCCGGTGGCGATCTTCTGTTCCACCGTCGCCCCCGGCAGCAAATCGCCGGCCATCTGCTCGATGACGAACTGATCGAAGGGCATATCCCGGTTGAGGGCGTTGATGACCCAGTCGCGATATTTCCAGATCGGGCGGGCGGCGTCGGCGTTATAGCCGTCCGAGTCGGCGTAGCGCGCGGTATCGAGCCAGTGGCGGCCCCAGCGCTCGCCGTAATGCGGCGAATCCAAGAGCCGGTCCACCAGCCGCTCGTAAGCGTGCGGCCGCGTGTCGGCCAGAAAGGCATCCACTTCGGCCGGCGTCGGCGGCAAACCGCGCAAGTCAAAACTCAGCCGGCGAACCAAGGTGACACGATCCGCCTCGGGCGAAGGCCGCACCTTTTCTTTTTCCAGCCGGGCAAGAATGAAGCGGTCGATCGGATTCCGCGCCCAGGCGGAATTCTTGACGGCCGGAACCGCCGGCCGCCGCACGGGCTGGAACGCCCAGTGCCCGCTGCCGGCCGGTTTTTCGCTGGTGCCGGCCTGGGCGGGCCAGATCATCCCCTGATCGATCCAGGCGCGCAACATCCCGACCTGATCGGCGGTGAGCCGTTTGCCGCTGGGCGGCATGACGAGGTCTTTATCCTGGCCGGCCACCAGGTGAATCAGGCGGCTGGCCGCGCTTTTGCCCGGCGTCAGGACCGGCCCGCTATTGCTCCCCGCCAAGGCATCTTCCTTGCGGTCGAGTCGCAAGCCGCCCTCGGCTTTGTCCGGCCCATGGCAGCGAACGCAGCGGCTGGCAAACAGCGGCTGAATATCGCGGACGAAATCCACTTTCCGGCCCGCCGCCGGCGGCACGGCGGGAGATTTCTTGGGGGGCTGTGAGACGGCATTGCCGATTATTAGGCACAGCATTCCGGCACACCCGGCTCCAGGAAACCAAAAACGACTCATCTGGTTGGACCCCACGATTGCAGGCAGGCGCAAAGGTTGGCAGCGGTAAGTTGGCTTCTATTTAATCACGATCCGGAGGGCAATGTCCAGGAAAATGTCAGGACGATGGTTGGGTCTGCCGGCGGCGAAAATGCCGGCCAGGGTGACGGGAGATTTCAGGGTGAATTCCAAGACGCGCGCGAAAGTCTATCACCGGGTGGCATCGTTGAATCATGGCGCTGGGGATCGCCCCAAGCCCAGGGACGGCCGTCCCTGGGCTTTCGGCGCCGCAGATGCTATAGCTCGACGGCTCGGCGTCGGAGCTGCACTTCAATCCGAAGGAAGACAAGCTCGCCGTCACGCTGGATGGTGTACTACCTCAAGGGGTCCGGCGGCGCGATGCCGCCTTTTCAGATCGACTACGGCCTGACGCCGGCGACGAAGATGTCGAGCGCGAGCTGGGATACCCGCGAACACGCAACGGCGAGCACGCCGGCGATGCCGTGGTTCGGCCGCGGCTGTCCGTGCTGCATCGGGTGGTAGAATAGGAGTACCAAGTTGGGAGGAACGGCCATGCCAGTGCACGATTGGACTCTTGTTGATGCGGGGTTGTTTCACAACTTCCATCAGAATTGGACCGTTCGATTGTGCGACGCCTTCAATGCAGGCGTGCTGCCGCCCGACCATTTTGCCCTGGTCGAGCAGAAAATTCCCAGCAAGGCGCCGGACGTGTTGACCTTGCGCTTGGCTGGCGCTGCAAACCTATCTACCGAGGAGAAAGGCGGCCTGGCGGTGGCAACCGCGCCACCGCGAACTCGACTCAGGAGTGGTTTCGCCGGGGAACAAAGAGAGCATGGCCGAGTTCCGGGCCTTCGTGGAAAAGTCCGCTGCGTTGATCCAGGCCAAGATTCACCTGTTGGTCATCGACCTGCCGCCGCAGGTCGCTTACGTGGAAAATGTCGGCGTGGGTAACGCGCTGCCGGATATGCCCATCTTCCTGCGGCCGGAAATCTATGTGCCGGCGCCCTTGGAAGCAACGTACCAGGCGGCCTGGGGTGTTTTTCCGAAGGCTTTGAAAGGATTGTTGGGTCCCGCAAGGCCGCGGAAGAAAAAGTGATTCGCGATAGGTTTCCAAGCAAGTGCAACAACGTCACGGCAGGGCCGTCTCCCCCATCAAGAACCGGTCGCACGCGCGGGCGGTGCCGCGGCCTTCGTTGATGGCCCACACCACCAGGCTCTGGCCGCGGCGCATGTCGCCAGCGGCGAAAATGCCGGGTACGTTCGTCGCAAACGCGCCGTGCTCGGCTTTGGCGTTGGAGCGCGGGTCTTTCTCGATACCGAGCTGATCGAGGAGCAGGCTTTCCGGACCGCTGAAGCCTAAGGCAAGGAGCACGAGTTGGGCGGGCAGGACCTTTTCCGTGCCGGGAAGGTTCCGCGGCGTGGCCCGGCCGTTGGCCTTTACCCATTCGACTTGCATGACGTGAAGGGCCCGAACGTGGCCGGTTTCGTCGCCGACAAACCTCGTGGTTTGCACGGCATACCGGCGCGGGTCGTCGCCCCACAGGGCCTGGGCTTCTTCCTGGCCGTAATC
>CAZFGM010000057.1:0-18407 GCA_964518515.1 uncultured Alcaligenaceae bacterium
AAACGGGGAGGGTTCAAGAAAGGAATTTGGTGATACCCGCCTTTGAACCATGCCCGAAATGGAACCAAAAATAGGTACCAAAGTCCCCGTGGAAATACCGGGGTACCACCTGCTGGAAAAAATCGGCGAAGGGGGCATGGGGCGGTCTACCGCGCCCTGGAGGTCCGGCCGTCGCGGTTGGTGGCGAAAAAAATCTTGCCGGCCTCTCCGGCGCCTCCGGGCGAAGGGCCGCGCGAATGGCAATTGCTGGCCGCCCTGAACCATCCCAATGTCGTGGCCATCCTGGACCGGGGCCAGGTCGGCAGCCATTTCTATCTGGTGACGGAATTCGTACCGGGCCAACCGCTGCGGGCCATTCTGGTCCCCGGCGAACCCTGGCCCGTGGACCGAGCTCTGCCGGTGCTCAACGCTATTGCTCAAGGGCTCGAGCACATTCATCAACAAGGAATCTTGCATCTGGATTTGAAACCGGAGAACGTTTTATGCACTCCGGACGGCGCGATCAAAATCGTCGATTTCGGCCTGGCGATGCCGCATGTCTTCTCCCGACCGTCGCAGCCCGCCCCGGCCTTGGGAACCATCGATTACTGCTCGCCCGAACAGCGCCACGGCCTGCCGACCGATCCGCGCAGCGACCTGTTTTCCTTCGCCGTCCTGACGTATGAGCTGCATGGGTCATCTGCCGGGTTGCGTTTTCAAGACGGCCTCCCAGGTTAATCCCCACCTGCCCGCCGGGGTGGACGAGGTGTTGCGCAAAGGCCTGGCGCGACATGCCCACGAACGCTACAAAACGGTCGCGGAATTCCAAAGAGATTTGCATAAAACTCTTGGTTCCTGATCGGCCCGATCGACAGGCGAGCCGAGCGACGTAAGTCGCCGGGTTGCGACGCCGGCCCGGCCGCTTACCTACTTGTGACCCACCCCTGGGCCAAGCCGGTACAAAAACGGCCGGCGAAACATGCCGCCCGGGTGGTGCGGGTTGTCGATGCGCAGGGCGAGGGTGTTGGCGCCGGCTTTCAGCTTGCCGGTCAGGTCCACGTCCCACTCGAATTTGTAGTTGTTCCGCCACCATAGGGCATTCTGAGGCCGGTGGGCCACGAGGTAGCCGTTGCAATAGAGCCAGCACTCGTTGAACAGGCCCGTGAAGCGCAGGTGGATGGGGCCGGCGGCGTCCCGGTCGCGCAGGGGGATGTCGGTGCGGTACCAGGCGTGGCCGGTGTAGGAGTGGTTACTCGGCCCGAGGACCCCCTGGGCTTGCAGGTACAGGTCGGTGCGCAACATCTCCCAGTGGCCGGGGTTTTTCATGTGGCTGGCGAGGGCGCCCTGGTCTTTCCTGGCCTTCCACCAGGTCAGATCGACCGGCTTGTAGGCCCAGCCGCTGACCAGGCCGGTGTCGTTGGGATCGCGGCGGAAGGCCCACTCGAGCGGGGTCTTGACGACGAGGGTGCCCTTGGTGCCGTCGGTGTATGGCAAGAGCTCGCGGTATTGCTGGACTTCGCCGGGCCACCAGGCGTAGCCGTTCTCGTCGGAGAAATTGACGGCCCCCGGGTAGAGGGCGGCGAGCTGCTTGCGGGCGGCCAGGCCGCGCTCGCCGGCGGCGACGGCCGACTTGTAATCCACTTCCGTGGCGGCGGCGCGCACCATGGCCATGTAGGAGTCCAGTATTGTGAAGCTCAGGCGCGTGAACTTTATCCGCTGCCCATACAGCTTTTCGTTGCGGCTTGGTTCCTTCTTCGCTTCCAGCGGCTTGACCAGCTCCTCGGCCGCGTGCAGGTGCTTCTTGAGCTCCTGAACCACCGGCGGCGTGTAGATCGCCGGGGCGACGAAGTACTCATGCTCGGTGACGATCGTGTCGGCCCAGGCGCGGTGGATGGCGGTCCAGTAGGCGGCCATGGGTTTGGCGGCGGGGCCGTAGTACTTCTCATAAAACTCCGCCAGCAGCCGGTCCACATCGGTATCGGGGTTCCACATGAGTTGTCCGCGGACGTGCAGGTTCAAAAAGATGGTGGCCAGGGCGCCGCGGCTCTCGGTGAGGAAGCCCAGGATGCCCGCCTTGCGGTAGTGGTGGATGTCTTGACGGATCGCCTGGATCGACGGGTTGGGCAGGTCGCGCCAGACGAGCATGCCCTGGTCGTAGTCGTAGAGGTAGACGCGGCCCTGCATGACCTTGGCCCAGCGGTACATCATGGCGCGATATTCCTGGCGCGGCGGCGAGCGGGGGTCGTCCATGCCGTGGATCGGGTCGATGTCGATCGGCGCCAGGGCGGCAACCAAGGGCTTGGCGGCGACGATTTCGCGCTGCGGCGGGATGGTCAGGTTGTTGTAGGCCAGAAAGCCGATCTTGCTGTTGCTTGTGGGGAACTGCTTTTGCAGGATGGCGGCGACGTTGTTGTAAAAAATCAGGTAGGAATCCGCCAACGCGGGGGCCTGGAAGTACTTGTCGTGGAGATTGGCGTTGATTTCCTTGTCTTTGGGCGAAGTGGACCCGTAGGTGCTGTCGTCCATGGACAAGGAGAAGTCGTGGCCGGCGGCGAAGGTCTTGGCAACCTGCTTGGCCACGTGGCGGGCGGTGGCCTCGTCGGTGATCGGCACGTCATGGAATTTCCCCCCCTTGGGGATCAAGCCTTTGACGTACTGGTGAAAGGCGTGGCCAGAGGGCACACTCACGTCGTTCATCATATTGCGGCGCCGGAACGAGTCGCTCCCCTTGATGGCGCCGCCCCAGGCGTACCAGTAGGTGCGCATCTCGAAGGGTGGGGCGTAAACATGATCGAGCTGACCGACCTTCAGAAGCGGGTGCTCCGGAATGCATTCGCCGAGATCACCGTGAAGGTACCAGCGGCAACCCCAGCGGCGCAGCAGCTCGGCGACGGCGTAATAATGGCAATCATCGTTCAGACCCGCCAGGTAGACGCGGTTGCCGCTGCGCCGCAAGACGATGGCGTCGGCGCGCTTGACCGGATCTTTCTTGGCCACTTTCCGTAGGGCGTCGTTCAGGCCCTGTTCGGCGGCCAGCGCCTGTTGCCCAACGATCAGGAGGGGTGCCGTACCGTTCAGGGCGGCGGCGATGGCCTTGGCGGTGTCGGCGACCGCCGGCCGGGCGCCGCTCATCCGCTGGATGTAAAGCGCCAAATCGGCTGCCGCCTGTTTCTCCCACTTCTGGGCTTTGGGTGAGACCACGATCACCGCCGCGGATTTACCCCGGTCGGCGATCGTCAGGTCGTCGTCGCCCGACCGGCCCGCCGTTTGCGCCAAGCTGGCCGAGGCCCAGCCCAGAAAGAAAAGCCCGCCAACCGTTAGCAGGATACGTGCGCGCATTATCCCGTCCCTCCTATTCCTTTCCCCGGTCCCGTTTGGAGTAACTTGGCCCTATTAGCCCTACTACCCCACCCCTGCGCGGTCAATGTGGCGGCAAGTTTTCAACTTGCCGTACAGGCCGGTTGGAAACCGGCCACCACATTCTCTTTGGCCGCGCAGCCATCAAAAAATAGGGAACCTAGTCCTAGTCTGCGCGAAGTTCGCCGAGACTGCACGGGAAATCTTGGCAAGCGCTTTTGCTGTTGTGGCTTCGCGGCGTTAAGATATATTTCCATTTGAATTCGGCATTTTTCCAACAGGACAAGGGCATGTCCAATACCTGGTCACCCCCGGGACGTTCCTACCACCTGCGCGTGTTCGCCATCAGCCTGGTGATCGTGGCCATCGGTCTGGTGGGCTTTCTATTCGGCGTGCGCCTGGAGGCGATCATGCCGGCCACGGGAGTGATCGCGGCCCGCGGGGAGGAAAAAATCCGCGCGGAGGTGCCGGGCCTGGTCGAGCTGGGCTGGTACGAAGGCGAGCTGACCGGCCAGGGGACCACGGTCCGCGTCCGCCTGGACAGCCAGGGCAACGGCGTTACCGAGCCGGGACGAGATGGGGGACAGGTTGTCAACCCGCCTGGCCGCGGCCGGGCCGTGACCCGCTACCGCCTGGAGGCGGGCGGCCAGGCGGCCGCCGGGAAGGTCCAGTTTCACCAGCTGGCCGTGGGCGATGAGCTCTGGCCCGGCCAACCGTTGCCCGCGGTGCGCGGCGAAGCCACGCCGACGCCTCTGGTGCCCAAACCGGCGGATCACTGGCTGGTCTTGAAGATTTACGTCGAGCCGGGCCAGGCCGTCGCCGCCGGCGATGCCATCGCCTTGCTCGCTCCGCTCGACCCGGCCACGCACCAGCCCCGCGCCCTGGTCGCCGTGCTCGACGTCCTGGAAAAACACGCCAGCGACCTGGAGCCCGGCCAAACCGTCCGCCTGTATAGCACCATGTACAACCAGCGCCTGCACGGCCACGCCGAGGCCGTCCTGGAAAAGCTCGAACCGCTGGGCGAGCCCCTGGCCAGCGGCGAGCGGCGCTTCCGCGCCCTCGCCGCGGTCACCGGTTCCCCCTTTCCCCTCCGCCCCGGCTCCAGTTTCAAGGCCGAAATCGTCACCGGCCGCAAGCAGGTGTATCGCATTATTTTGGAGCAATAGGGTAGTGCGGGGTGAGGGTAGCGTGGTGAGGTGGTTGGAATTACTCTCCGAACCTCCGTTTTTTACCACCCACCATACCCTCACCACTCACCAACTAAGGCTCACTCCAGCCGAATTTATCGAACAGTTCCTTGAATTCCGGGTCTTTTTCCAGGTCGCCGAACTCGCGGAGCCAGCGCTGGGTTTCCTCCGCGGAAACGCGGTCGGCTTTTTCGGGCGGCGGGGGGCGGCAGCGGCTTTGACGGCGCTGGTGCGCGAGCCAATCCAGGAAATCGCCGCAGCCGAGGGGGCGGGACTGGCGCTGGCGGGCGGCCTGGTGCAAGCGATGATCGTCCGACACGACCGTGAGCGATTTCGGAGCGGCGGCGTGGCGAATCAGGTCTTCGATCAGGTCGTCGGCCTCCTGCGGGCCTTGGGCAAAGCGGACCTGGATGCCGAAATAGTCCAGGGCGGCCTCCGCCCCGGCCGGCGCCTTGGCGGCGTCGAACACGACCGTGACGCTGCCCGCCGCCTCGTCGAAGGACCCCTTTAAAAGGCTCAAAAGTGCCAGCCGCGTTTTCTCCAGCACCCCCGGACCGGCACGGTGTCCCAGAAGGCCCATGAAGTGAATCAGGTTGTAGCCGTCGATCAGGTAGGTGGCGCTCATGAGGCTTCCTGTCCGTGGGACCTGCCGCGCGCTTCATATTGCCGGCGATGCCGTGAAGTGTCTTAGCCTACTAGAGGCTATCCGAAAAGGGGGACAGAACCAATACTGTTCGGCACAATCCTTGCTCACCTACCACGGGCTGTCCCATTGGTATCTACACAAATAAACTCTTTATGCAGATCGTCATTAGAACAATGTGCTGGCCATGTTCCCGGACGCTTGCGCGGAGCCGGTCCCTGAACCAGCCCCCACGGATGGTTCGCATCGTTAATGTTTCCAGGCATTCGAGGAGACTGGCGACAAATCCATCTACCCTTGGCGCGAGTCTTGCTAGCCACAAGCCCTTATTTCCCTTTGGCTTGTACCCCCGAAAACCCCACTCGCGTCAGGATGCTGCACACGCGGTCCCCCAAAAAACCTCTTCCTGACACAAAAAAAAAAGTCTTTGTTTCCCGATTCTGTCAGACGAGGAAGCGTGGGTCGCCCGGGCCGGCCTGCATTTCCGAAAGGCAGCCGGCAACAGAGGAGGCCGGATCGAGATCCAGTTTTCTTTCACGCCCAGGGCCAAGTATGACTTTCGCCAGTTACCGAATCTCTCTGTTGATGACTGGACCACCGCCTGATTTCTGACCCTTGAGGGCACGCTTTGCACAGGGTAAAGGAATTTTCCCCTCTCTTGAGCTTCTCTTTTTTTCCATAATAATAGGTTAGAGAATCGTCGGAGAATCCCGTTAGGCCCTTGCCGCACCCAAACATGGCCAACCCATCGCAGAACCTGACGCAACTCTGGTCGGCCGATTTTTCCAGGCAGACCGCGGTCATCATTCCGGACGGCGGACCTTCCGTGACGTATGCCCGGCTGGGGGAGCAGATCGCGACCTTGGCGGAATGCCTGCGCCGCGGCGGCATCCGGGCGGGAGATGCGGTCAGCATCGTTCTGCCGAACGGCCTGGAGTTTCTCAGCACTTTCTTGGCGGTGACCCGGATTCGGGCCATCGCGGCGCCCTTGAATCCAGCGTACAAGGTCGAGGAATTCCGCTTTTACATGGAGGACGCCGGCGCCCGCGCGGTCCTGGTCCCGGCCGGGGATCATCCGGCCCGCGAGGCGGCCGTCCAGTTGCAGATTCCCCTCTGGGAAGTGCGCCTGGACCATAGCGGCAAGGTGACACTGGACCGCCTGTCGGGTTCGGCCGCAACCGTGGCGGACAACGGCACCCCCCGCGCGGAAGATGTGGCCCTGTTCCTGCACACCAGCGGCACCACCAGCCGGCCCAAGGGCGTGCCGCTCACGCACAGCAATTTGCTGGCGTCCCTGGGCAACATCGTCGCCACGTACCAGCTCACGCCGGCCGACACGAGCCTGATCGTCATGCCGCTGTTTCACGTGCATGGCCTTCTGGGCGCAGCGCTGTCCTCCTTGCACGCTGGCGGCGCGGTGGTGCTTGGGCCGCGGTTTTCGGCGAGCACGTTCTGGCCGCAGGTGGCCGCCCACCGCGTCACCTGGTATTCGGCGGTGCCCACCATTCACCAGGTGTTGCTTTCCCGCGCGGAGGCGGACCAGGCGCCGCCCAGCGGTTTGCGCTTCATCCGCTCGTGCAGCTCGGCCCTGGCGCCGGCCACCTGCGCCCAGCTCGAAAGCCGCTTCGGCGCTCCAGTGCTCGAGGCCTACGGCATGACCGAGGCGGCCCATCAGATGAGCTCCAATCCGCTGCCCCCCGGCCCGCGCCGGCCCGGAACCGTCGGCCCGGGCACCGGCGTGGACATTGCCATCCTGGACGAGCGGGGCCAAATCCTGCGGCGCGGCCAACAAGGCGAGGTCTCCATCCGCGGACCCAACGTCATGCACGGCTACCACAACAATCCTCAGGCCAACGCCAGCGCCTTCGCCCATGGCTATTTCCGCACCGGCGACCAGGGCGTTCTCGACGCCACCGGCTACCTCACCCTGACCGGCCGGCTCAAGGAGTTGATTAACCGCGGCGGTGAAAAGATTTCGCCCCTGGAAGTGGACGCCGCCCTGCTCGAACATCCGGCCGTGGCCGAGGCGGTATCGTTCGCCGCCCCGGACGCCAAATACGGCGAGGAAGTGCACGCCGCCGTGGTGCTTAAAGGGCAAACGACCGAGGAAGAATTGCAAAAGTTCTGTCGACAGCGCCTGGCGGATTTCAAAGTGCCGAAGAAAATTCACATCACCCAGCAAGTACCGCGCACCGCCACCGGAAAGATTCAGCGACGGCACGTGGCGGCGTTTTTCCTGCAAGGGAAGTAAAGCCCCGTTCAGCACCTCCCACGGGCGGGCTTTTTTCGATGTCGTGGCCCGCCTTTCCACCGCGCTCTGGGCGGCGCCGACAGGCGCCGGCTCGTTATCCCGCCTTCACCTTGTCGCTGGCCCCGAGCACGCCATCGACGGCCTGCTGGCCATTGGGAGGGACCCCCGGCCGGATCCTACCGAGGATTTCTTCAATCTCTTCCTTGAGCAGTTCCTCTTTTTGCAGCAGGGCTTCGACCAGGCGGTCGAGGTCGGGGCGGTGGCCCTGGAGCAGGTCGTAGGCGCGGTCGTCGGCCTCGCGCAGGAGTTTTTGCACTTCCTGGTCGATGACGGCGGCAGTGGTCTCGCTGAAGTCGCGCGGCTCTTGCAGCTCCTTGCCCAGGAAGACGTGCTCCTCGCCGATGCGGAAGGACATCGGACCCAGCTTGTCGCTCATGCCCCAGTGGGTAACCATGTAGCGCGCGAGGCGGGTGGCTTGCTTGAGGTCATTTTCGTGGCCGGCGAAGGCCTGGTTGTAGATGAGGCGGTCGGCGGCGCGGCCGCCCATGCACAGGACCAGGCGGGCCTTGAAGTAATCCAGCCCCTGGTGATAATTCTCCTCCTCCGGCAGGTTGAAGGTCACGCCCAGGGCGTGGCCGCGCGGGATGATCGACACTTTCTGCGGCGGATCGCAATGCGGTTCGAGCCAGCTGACCAGGGCGTGGCCGGCCTCGTGGTAGGCGGTGCGGCGCTTGCCGTCGGGCGTGAGGATCTCGTCGCGCTTGGGGCCCATCAAGACGCGGTCGCCGGCCCTTTCGAAGTCGTCGCGTTCGATGCGCGTCTTGTTGTCGCGCGTGGCGATCAGGGCGGCCTCGTTGGCCAGGTTGCGCAGGTCGGCGCCGGTCATGCCGATCATCTTGCGGGCGATCTGCTCGAGATTGACGTCGTCGGCCAAGGGCTTGGAGCGCGTGTGCACCTTGAGGATGTCGAGCCGGCCTTGCCAGGTCGGCCGATCGATGGTGACGTGGCGGTCGAAGCGGCCGGGGCGGAGCAGGGCCGAATCGAGCACGTCGGGGCGGTTGGTGGCGGCGATGACGATGACCGACTCGTTGGGATGGAAGCCGTCCATCTCGCTGAGGATCTGGTTGAGGGTCTGCTCGCGTTCGTCGGAGCCGCCGCCGACGCCGGCGCCGCGCATACGGCCGACGGCATCGATCTCGTCGATGAACAACAGGCACGGCGCGTTCTCCTTGGCGGTCTTGAACATGTCGCGCACCCGGCTGGCGCCGACGCCGACGAACATCTGGATGAACTCCGACCCGTTGATGGAGAAGAACGGCACGCCGGCCTCGCCGGCCACGGCGCGGGCCAGCAGCGTCTTGCCCGTGCCCGGCGGGCCGATCAAGAGCACGCCCTTGGGAATCTGGGCGCCGAGGCGCTGGAACCTTTCCGGGCCGCGTAGGAAATCGACGATCTCTTGCAGCTCGAACTTGGCCGAGGTCATGTCGGCCACGTCCTCGAAGGTGACGCGGGTCTTGCCTTTCTCATAGCGCTTGGCGGGGCTCTTGATGTAGTTGCTCAAAAAGCCGCCGCCCATCGGATCGCGGAAACGCGGCAAGAGAAAAAAGAAGAAGATGGCCAAGAGCAGCACGGCGGGCAGGAGCATCATCAGGAGCGGGCCGACCCAGCCGCCGGGCTCATCCTGCTGAGCGATCTTGAAACCCTTCTTTTTTCCGGATTCCCTGAGCTCTTCGATAAACTTCGTCTTCTCGGCAGGCATGTTGGTTTCGACGCGATTATTCCAGACTTTTTTCTTGAGGGCTTCGTCCTTGAGATCCTTGGCGGCGTCGGTATGGAATTCGCCGATGGCCTTGGTGTTGCCGCGGAGGATGACGCGCTCGAACTTGCCTTCCGCGGCCAGGTCGAGGAAGACGGAGTAGTCAATAGACCCCGCGCTGGGAGAGAGCGTATAGTACAGCAAGGCGGCCAACAGCAGCAGGATGACGAGCCACAACCAGCCCCCGGGCATGGATTCCGTGCGCTTGCGCCCTCGATTCTGGGGATTGTATGGCTCACGCGGAGGAGGCATGGATTGCCCTCGGGTCACTGTCTGTTCCGTCGGCGGCGGGTGGACTTCCCGGTTGTCCGACTTTCACTTAGGATAGCAAATCGCCGAAAGCCTGACTACTTATCTCACCTTTGCGGATGGCGGAATGGGGATGGCGAATTGCAGAATGCCGGATATATAACCCGTGATTGACATTCCGGATTTACCATTTGCAAGTCGCGGCCGAATGTTTACTTTAAAAGGAACCAAGAGGCTGTCCGAAAAGGGGACAGGACTCCTCGATTCTTGCTAAATCATTATTCTTCGAACGAAATCAAGGGTCCTGTCCTCTTTTCGGACAGCCTCTGAGATCAAGCCAAGGAGAGTTGGGGATGCGTTGGGTTGTCTTTTGCGGAGCAGGATTGCTGGTGCTGGCGGGGCCCGGCTACTTGGCGGCCAAGGAAAAGCCGGCGCCGCCAGCTGCTTTCTGGGCCTGGAAAACGCCGCTTCGCCCCCCCGTGCCTGCACTAAAGAATGCCGCTGGCAATCCCATCGACGCCTTCATCGGCGCCCGGCTGGAAAAAGCGGGGCTGACGCCCGGGCCGGCCGCTGATCGCCCCACCCTCATTCGCCGGCTGTCCTTCGACCTGATCGGCTTGCCTCCCACTCTCGAAGAAATCGACGCTTTCGTCCAGGATTCTTCGCCTGGTGCTTATGAAAAGCTGGTCGATCGCCTCTTGGCCTCGCCGCGCTACGGCGAGCGCTGGGCCTTGTACTGGCTCGATCTGGTCCGTTATGCCGAGAGCGACGGCTTCAAGGCCGACGACGTCCGCGCCAACGCCTGGCGCTATCGCGATTACGTCATCCAAGCGCTGAATCAGGACAAGCCGTACGATCGTTTCATCCGCGAGCAGATCGCCGGCGATGAGTTGTATCCGGGCGATCCCGACGCCTTGGCGGCCACGGCCTTCAACCGGCATTTTCCCGATGAGTATAACGCCCGTAACCTCGAGCAGCGCCGCCAGGAAATCCTCAACGACATGACCGATACCACCAGCCTGGTCTTTCTTGGGCTGACGGCCGGCTGCGCCCGCTGCCACGATCACAAATACGACCCGATCACGCAGAAGGACTACTACCGGCTGCAGGCCTTCTACGCCGCCTTCTGGTATCGCGATGACGCACCTCTGGCTGGGTATGTGGATTCGCAAAAGTTCGAAGCCAGTCTCCGCGTTTGGGATGAAGCGACCCAGAAATTGCGCTCGCGGATGAACTTGCTGGAAGAACCGGTCCGCCAGAAACTGATCGGCCGCGACAAGGTCAAATACCCCAAGGAAATCCAGGAAGCTTATGACATGCCCCCGGAGAAACGCACCACCTACCAGAAGCAGCTCGCCGACATGGTCTCGCGCCAGCTCCAGGTCAAGCCGGACCTGATGACCAAGGCCATGGCGCCCCAGGTCCGCAAGGAGTGGCAAGAACTGCGGAAAAAGATGACGGAGTACGAGCATCTGCAGCCGCGGCCCCTCGCCGGCACCCTGGCCATCAGCGACATCAGCCCGACTTCCCCGCCGACCTTCCTCTTGCAGCGCGGCAACTGGCGGAACAAGGGCCTGGAGGTTCAGCCCGGCTTCTTCGCGATTCTCGATCCCCGCCCGCCGACCATTCCTGGTCCTGGGCCTGGTGCCCAGACCACGGGACGCCGGTCGGTGCTGGCGAAATGGCTTTCTAGTCCGGACAATCCGTTCACCGCCCGGGTTATGGTCAATCGCCTGTGGCAGCATCACTTCGGCAAAGGCATCGTCGGCACGCCCAGCGATTTCGGCGTTCTCGGCGATCCGCCCACGCATCCCGAATTGCTCGACTGGCTGGCCCGCGAGTTCATCGAGCGCAGCTGGAGCCTGAAAGCCATGCACCGGCTCATGGTCACCTCGGCGACCTACCGGCAAGCCACCCAGTGGCGCGACGGGCCGGGCAAGAAAGATCCCAATAATACCCTCCTGTGGCGCATGAACCGCCGCCGGCTCCAGGGCGAGGCCCTGCGCGATGCCATGCTGTCGGCCAGCGGGCTTTTGAACTTGAAACCCGGCGGGCCGAGCGTTTTCCCCGAATTGCCCGAAGAAGTGAAAGTAAAAAACTGGACCGTCTCGCCCGATGTTCGCGACCGCCAGCGCCGCAGCGTTTACGTTTTCGCCAAGCGCAATTTGCGCTATCCCCTGTTCGAGGCCTTCGACGCGCCCGACAGCAACGAATCGTGCGCTCGCCGGCACGTGTCCACCAACGCGCCGCAGGCCTTGATGCTGCTCAACAGCAAGATAACGCTCGACATAGCGCGTGCCTTTGCCGGCCGAATATTGCGCGAAGGGAAAGGGACGCCGCTCCTCATCGAGCGGGCCTATCGCCTGGCCCTGGGACGCCTTCCCACTGAGCGGGAATGGCTCCTGGCAACCGATTTCCTTGCCAAGGACAAAGAAATCCTGCAAAAACGATTGGCGGCCAAGCTGCCGGTTTCGTTGCCTACAGAGGTCCCGCCGCGGATCGATCCGGCCTTCGCCGGCGCCGTGGTCGATTTCTGTCATGTGGTGTTGAATTTGAATGAGTTTGCCTACGTCGATTGACCTACAAGCCCGCGGGCGAGTCCGCACGCCTGCGGGGTAGAGAGATGAACCATGAGTGCCCTGGCCATTCCGACTCTAGAGGCGCCTGCCCGAAAAAAGGAGCCGGGCCGGCAGGTGGTCCTGCCTGGGATTTCCTGGCAAGCGTACAAAACCATCCGCGAAGCCCTAAGCGAACGATATATTTTCCTCACTTATGACAAAGGAACGTTGGAAATCATGACTCTTTCTGCCGCACATGAAAGGTACAAAGGCAAATTCCACTTGCTCTTCCATCTGCTGGCCCGCCACTTTCGAATCAATTATGAAAATTGGGGGTCTTTTACCCAGCAGCGGCAGGATTTGGATAAAGGAGTGGAAGCCGACGATTGTTATTACATCCAATCCCTGCCGGCGGTGATGGGAAAAATAATAATCGATCTGGAGCGGGACCCGCCCCCGGACCTGGCCATGGAAGTGGACGTCACGCACAGCTCAATGGACCGCATTCGCATTTACCAGACTTTGAAAATTCCCCAGGTCTGGCGCTTCGACGGCCGGACCTTGCAAGTCCTGGTCCTGGTCAAGGGAAAATACGAACTGCGCGAGTTCAGTCCGACCTTTCCTGGAATTCCCATGGCGGAACTGGTGAGATTTGTGAAAATCGGGATTGAAATGGGCGAGATGGTCATGACCCAGCGCTTCGAGAAATGGCTGCGGAAATTCCCAGTCGCCGGAAGAAAACGGAAGAAAAGGTAAACCGGGTCAAAACCCGCGAGGCTCGAAGACTCGCCTCGGGGCTTGAGCTACAGGAAAAGACTCATGGCAACACAAAATCATGTTCCTCTGTTTTCCTCGCGCCGCGATTTCCTCTTCAAGGCGGGCGGCGGCTTTGGGGGCCTTGCCCTGGGGTATTTGCTGGCTCGCGATGGTCTGTTGCCCGAGGCCGGGGCCGACGAACCCGTCGCCAATCCGCTGGCGCCGCGGCCGAGCCGGCATTTCGCGCGGGCCAATTCGGTCATCTTCCTGTTCATGGAAGGCGGGCCCAGCGCGGTCGATACCTTCGATCCGAAACCGGAACTGACGCGCCGCCACGGCCAGCGGCTGCCCGATAGCCTGCGAACGGTCGTCACGCCCATGGGCACCGGCGGCAACACGCTCCTGGCCAGCCGCCGTTCCTTTCGGCCATCCGGCCAATCGGGCATTCCGGTGAGCGACTGGCTGCCGCACATCGCCACTTGTATTGATGACATCGCCGTGGTGCGCTCTTGCTGGGCTGATGGCCTCAACCACGTCGGCTCGGTGTGTCAGATGAACACCGGCTCGATTTTGGCGGGCCGGCCGAGCCTGGGATCGTGGGTCCTGTACGGGCTGGGCAGCGTCAACGAAAACTTGCCGGGTTTCGTCGTCATGACCGACAATCCGGGCGAGGTGGCCGGCGGGGCGCGCAACTGGGGCACCGGCTTTATGCCGGCCACCTATCAGGGCACGCAGTTTCGCGCCGGTCCCAATCCGATCCTGCACCTGCGGCCGCCGGCGGAGGTCGATCCGCGCCAGCAGCGCAACAAGGTCGATCTGCTCCAGGCCCTCAACGAGCAGCATCGCCGGGCACGGCCCGAGGACACCGAGTTGTCGGCCCGCATGGCCGCCTATGAGCTGGCTTTCCGCATGCAAGCAGCGGCGCCCGAAGCGGTCGATCTAGCCCAGGAATCCGAGCCCACCAAGGAAGAATACGGCCTCAACCGGCCGGAAACGGCCGAGTATGGCCGCCGCTGCCTTCTGGCCCGCCGCCTGGTCGAGCGCGGTGTGCGCATGGTGCAGGTCTATTGCGGCGCCGGCAGCCAGTGGGACGCCCACAGCGATCTGGAAGGCAATCACACGCGCATGTGCAAGCGCTGCGATCAGCCGACGGCGGCCCTGCTCAAGGACCTCAAGCGCCGGGGACTACTCGACAGCACGCTGGTGATCTGGGGCGGTGAGTTCGGCCGCACGCCGATGACCGAAGGCACCAACGGCCGCGACCACAACCCGTACGGCTTCACCATGTGGTTTGCCGGCGGCGGCGTCAAGGGCGGCCAGATCATCGGCCGGACCGACGAGTTCGGCCTGCACGCCGTCGAACGGCGCCTCCACGTCCACGACCTGCACGCCACCATCCTGCACCTGATGGGCCTCAACCACCTGCGGTTGACTTTTCTGCACAACGGCAAAGATGAACGGCTGACCGAGAACGCGGGCCGCGTGGTGCGGGAGTTGATGGCGTGAAACCAAGGTGGTCAAACCCGCACTGAATATAGTCGAGGACCTTCTTCAAACCGTGAACCGGATTATCTCCGCCGCCGTATTTCAAGCATGAAAGCCGCTCTCCTGGCCGGGTTTCTGGTTTACGTCGCGCTGGTCGTGGCCACGACGTTCGTGCCCTACGACCAGGCCCGCGTCGAGGCCGCGGATTGCGGCTTCCAGCCGGAGGAAATCGACGACGGCCTGCAATTCGCCTTCGAGCGCCGCCTGTGGGCCTGGGCGCAAACCGGCGTGCAATTCCTCCTTTTGATCCTCTTGGCCCTGACGGGTTTTGCCCGGCGATTCGCCGACGCGTGTTATGCCTGGACCGGCCGGCGCTGGTTTTTGACCGTGCTGGCGGTGGCCGGCTTCTGTTTTCTGGCCAAGACGATTCTGGCTTTCCCCTTCGGCCTGGCCCGGTTGGAACACCAGCGGGCCTGGGACATGACCGCCCAGCCGCTGGCGGATTGGCTGCGCGACCGGTTAGTTAGCCTTGGGGTTTACGCCGTATTGTGGTTCGGCGTGTTGGCGGGCTTGTATCTGTTGCTGCGGTTATTGCCGCGCGCCTGGTGGTTCCCGGCCACGCTCCTGGGCCTGGTCGGCGGCATGGGATACGCGTTGGTGCAGCCGCTGCTCATTACCCCCCTCTTCAACACCTTCACCCCACTAAGTTACACCACGGATGAGGTGATCAAACCGGAAAAAAGGGCTCTCCTGGAAAAACGCCTTCGGGCCTTGATTCACAAAGCCGACATTGAGGTTCAGGAAATTCTCGTGGTGGATGCGTCGCGGCAAAGCTACCATTCCAACGCCTATTTCGCCGGCTTCGGCCCGACCCGGCAAATCGTCTTGTACGACAACCTGGTTAAAGACCACCCGGTCGAAGAGATTGAAACGGTCGTGGCCCACGAGATCGGCCACTGGCAGCACCATCATATTGTGAAGGGCATCGCTCTGGCCGGGGCGGGATGTTTGGTCGCTTTGTTTCTGCTGTCCCGAATTCTACTCTGGGCGAGGGGCCGGCCACCGTGGTACTTGTACGGTCCAGCTGACCCAGCGGGCATTCCGCTTGTTTTGCTGTTATACGCGGTAGGCTCCTGGGCGGTCATGCCGGTGCAAAACGCCGTCAGCCGGCACTTCGAGCGCCAGGCGGACCAGACCGCGCTCGACCTGGCCGGCCAACCCGAGGCCTTCATTCGGGCGGAAGAGCGCCTGGCCCGAAAAAACAAAAGCAACGTGGCCCCGCCGCCTTGGAACGTCTGGTTATTCAGCACGCATCCCACGACGGTGGAGGCCATTCGCATGGCCAAGGAATGGCAGGCAAAACAGCGGCACAAGTGAGCCCTCAGGATAAACCCCTTGCCGGCGCTTCGGGCTCCGGGTCTTGCAGGGTTCCGTCCAGCATTTCCAGGCGCCGCGGAAAAAGCCGGGCCAGCTCGACGCTGTGCGTCACTACCACCAGGATGGTCTTTTCCTGGCGATGCAGCTCCAGCAGCAATTCACCCACGGCCTGGGCGGTGCGGCGGTCGAGATTGCCGGTCGGTTCATCGGCAAGTAGCAACAGGGGATGCTGGATGAGGGCGCGGGCCACGGCCACGCGCTGGCGCTCGCCGCCGGAGAGTTCCGCCGGCCGGTGCTCCAGCCGGTCCGCCAGGCCCACGCGCTGCACCAGCTCGCGGCCCCAGGTCTCCGCTCCGTCTTTTACCTTGGGCCCGGCCAGCGTGGGAATCAGCACGTTTTCCAGCACCGAGCATTGCGGCAACAGGTGGTGATCTTGAAAGATGAAGCCGATGTGGCGGTTGCGAAAGTCCGCCAGCTCCGCCTCGGATAGGGAAAACGGATCGCGCTCGGCCAGACGCACACTGCCCGTGGTGGGACGATCCAGCGTACCGAGGATGTGCAGCAGAGTGCTTTTGCCCGATCCGGACGGCCCCATGACGGCCAACGCCTCGCCGGGTTGCAATTCCAGCGTGATGCCGCGAAGGACGGACAATGGACCGCTGCGGGTGGGATAGTCCTTGCACAGGTTCGTAACATGAAGGGACATTGGCAGCAATCAGCAGTCAGCTATCAGCAGTCAGCTATCAGCAATCAGCTATCAGCAATCTATTTAGCCGGCGACCTTGCTCGCCGTGGATGGATGTTGTCCGCGGCGAGCGAGCTCGCCGGCAAAATACTGCTGCCTGGGGAAGTAAATCCTGACTTTCCAACTTCTGACTGCTGATTGCTGACTGCTAATTGCTAATTTCTGATTCCTGTAAAAGGCCCACGGTTCCCAGGCCATAGAAAGTGTATTCGACATCGGTTTTGTCGTCCCACAGGCCGCCGCGAAAGCCGCCGCCGGGCAATTCCAGGGAGTGGGCGTAACGCAGCGCCTCCGCGGCGGGAATGGCCTTTAGAGCGCCGAGTTGCTCGAGTGTCCAGCAACCGGTGAAAGTGGACAACAAGTCGGCAAGCGGCACCCGGTCGTTGGCCCGCAGGCCGCCTTCCGGCGATGGCATCCTGGCAAGAAAGGCGATGACCCGATCTTGATCGGGCAGCGGGGCGCCGGGACCGTGCAGGATGTGCCAGATGCCGACGGCGGCGGCAGTGGGATTGGTGCCGCTGCGGCGCATGGGGGCGATCTCGACAAAGCCGCCATCCTCGCGCCGCCGCGACAGGAGGAAGCGGACCACGTCGTCCGGCCGCGGCACCGAACGGGCGAGCAGTTGATAACACAAGCCGACCAGAAACGTGTGATAAGTGCTGCCGGCGGCAGCCCCGGGAGTTTTCGCATAACCGCCGTCGGCGGTGCCAAAGGTTTCGAGGGTGGCGGCGACCCGGTCGGGCCAGTCGGCCGGGCTGTCGGCCAGGATGTCCGGCCCGTCGCCCGCCCTGACCAGCATCGCACTGTAGAGCAGAGAGAAAAAATCGACGACGCTGGCCTGCTGCGTCAAGCAGGATTTCAAATACTCGGCCACGCGCTGGCACAGCGGCGTGTTCAACGCCTCCAGCACCGCCAGGCTGCGCAGGGCGAAGCCGGTGTAATACAGGTCGGATTCCCCTTCGCGTCCGGAGAAGCCGCCGTCGGGCCTCTGCCGGCGGGCGATGAAGGCCGCGTGCCGGTGGCGGAACGCCGTGGGCAAGCGGGCCAGACCCTCCATGAGGCGCGTGGTCAACAGCATCAGGTAGGCCATGGGTTCCATGGAGGTTTTCTGTCGATAAACGATTAGTCAGTCTCAAGCATTGAGGGAGTGGGATTTTCAAATTCCATGCTCATGAATGATTCCTTTCGTTCCCCGGGTGGAATAAGCAACAACACGGTAATTTCCGTGAAGATCTCTTCCGGCAAAGATTCCAGAATGGGCCAGACAAAATCTTCGCGTTTCACTAAATCTTTTCCCTCAAAGAATGGGTCAATAATCCGGATCCGGATCGACGCTGGATTGTAACGATATGCTTCAATCCGGGCCTTGGGGTGGTCCTTACCATAACGTTCGCGCAAGGTTTTCAGGATGGTTTCCACGTGCGGATCAGTTGGTTTTCTTGCCATAGCCTATCTGCCTTTCTACCCATTGCACGATTCGGGTCACCGCTTCCAGAAAAGCCCTGGCGATCCGAAGTTGGGTTGCACCGGCATTATAACGTAAATCGGTGGACCAGGTATTCACCGTCACAAAAGGCCTACCATATTCCTTGGGGATCTGAATCCCGCGGGCCAGAAGCTCTTGTTTGAGCCATTCAAAGTTATGCCCGAGTTGGCCCTTAAATTTTTGCGCCAATATGGCGTGCAGGGCAAGCGGGGTACGGGTAAAGAGCAAAGCCTTGAGGCTGGTTTCGACAGCATAACCTGCCAGATACATGGCTCCGGTTGTTCGTTTGTTACGAAGCAAAACTTCGGCATCTTCAAAGCGCTGGTGAGCGATCTGATGAAACCGCCGAACTTCGGGCCACTGGGATACCGCCATGACGATTACTCCAAAAACTCGGGGGGGGGGCCGCCGGGCGATGAAAGCCGCGTGCTGATCGCGGAAGGCCGTGGGCACGCGGGCCAGGCCCTCCATGAGGCGCGTGGTCAACAGGATCAGGTAAGCTATCGGTTCCATGGATC
>CAZFGM010000058.1:0-18369 GCA_964518515.1 uncultured Alcaligenaceae bacterium
TGGACACTGCCGGCGGGGCGGTTGGCGGAAGCCTGGTTTTGCGGCCGGCCGTTGTCGCGCAAGACCAGCTGGTTGGTGGCCAGGGAAATGGCCTCCGCCACGGCCTCCGGAGCGAAGCCCTCGGCCAGGGCGGCGGCGGCGGCTTCCGCAGCTTGCTCCGGCGTGGACCGGAACAGAGTGGTGCACAGCCGCTCGACCCAAGCGTCCTCGGCCTGACGCGTGCCGAGGGGCCGGCTGAGCAACCGGTGTTGATCGAGCAGGCGCGGCACCAGCGTGCGAACACCCCCCAGCGACTGGACGTAGCGTGGCGTTTCCAGGCGGACGCAATAACGCACCGACTGGCGCAAGAGCGTGTGGGCATTCTGCCGGCCGATGACACTGAGCAAATCCCACGAGCGATACGCCAAGACCACGCGGTGCACCTCGGCGGCATCCTGCACGGCAAACAGCAGGTGGTTGAGGGCGGCCTTGGCGGAGCCGCGGGCCAGAGCGGCAAAAGCGCGTTCGGCTTCGTCGGCACTGGGCCGGCGCACGGCGGCGCGCAGAACCTCGCCGCCTTGGCGGCCGGCGGGCAGCTCGGCCGGGGCTACCGGCCGCAGCACTTCATTGCGCGGGCCGCCCCGCTCCTGGATGCGCTGGGCGTTGCGATGGAGCACCTTGAGCACGGGCAGGAGCCGGCGGTTGGCGGGCAGTTCGCCGGCCATGTGATAGGCGGGGGCGATGGCCATCATGGTATGGAAGCCGACGTAATCCTCGCCGCCGAAGGTGCGGGCATTGGCCAGGGCGGCGGCGGCGACCACGTCGCGCAGGCGCGTCCCTTGCCGCAGCCGCTCGACGACCTGCGGCAACAGCCGGGCCGGCGGCGTTTCTTGCATCAGGTTGACCAAAGGATCGAGCCGGCCGAACGTCAAGCGCTCGGGTCCCTGGTCCGCGAAAGCGGTGGAAAACCCGAGGTCGGCCGCCATGCCGGCCCCCACGCTGGCGACCACCATGCCCTTACCCACGTCCGCGAAAAACGCCCGCCGGGATTGCTGCTTCATCATTGTGCTCCCGCGAGGAGAATATAGCCCCGCCGGCCTCCTCGCCTGCCGCGCGGCGCGATTTAGAATCGGGATAAGATGGTAGTGAGCTTACCGCGCCGGTCAGGTGAAAACAATCAAAAGGTTTTTTTCTTGGCCTGCCGCGTCTTTCTGGTTTTTTGTGATATTAATAAATTTGGACCATTTCGGGCCACGGGTTGTAATAATGGAGGGCATTCGTCCCGGTAAGGAGCTCGCCATGCCAAAAACCATCCCAGTCGGCGTCATTACCAATGCCGAGGGAGCCCATCTGGAGCAGTATTTCAGCTCGCTGGCCCAGACTGAGGAAGCCGCCGCAGTGGTCCTGGCGGATCCCAGCGGCAAAACTGTAGAGCGGGCGAAGAAAGCGCTGGGGGCCAAGCTGCAAGGCATTTACAAGGACGCGGCCGACATGCTCAAGAAGAGTCGCCCGGGAATGGCTCTGGTCAGCCTGGAAGCGGCACTGGCGCCAGCGGCGATTGACCAGGCCCTCGACGCCGGCTGTCACGTGTTCGCGGAAAAGCCCGCCTGCGTCCGGGCGGAAGAGTTCGCCAAGCTGGTGCGCAAGGCCCAGCAAAACCATCGCCATTTGATGTTGGCCCTGGCCAACCGCTTGCACCCGGCGGTGCAGGAAGCGCGCCGGCTCCTTCAGAAAGGCACCCTGGGACGTATCTATGCCACCGAGATTCACCTGGTGGCCGACCAGACCCGGCTGACGCGTGAGGCCTATCGTCAGGCCTGGTATTGCCAGAAGAAGCGGGCCGGCGGCGGCCACCTCATCTGGCTCGGCATTCACTGGCTTGATCTGGCCCTGTACATCACCGGCTTGCGCGTGCAGCAGGTGGCGGGCTTTGCCGGCGTGGTCGGCGGCCAGCCCATCGACGTCGAGGATTCCGCCGCCGTCGCCCTGGCCTTCAACAACCGCAGCTACGGCACCATGACCTCGGGCTATTACCTCGACCGGGGCTATCATTCGCATCTGCAAATCTGGGGCGAGCACGGCTGGCTGCGCCTGGCGGCCATCGAGGAAGCGCCGCTGGAATGGTACAACGCCCGCGCCAAAAAGCCCGAGGTGCAGCGCTTCAACTATGCCAAAGGCCAGCGCGGCTATGCGCCCTTCGTCCGCGCCGCCGTCCGGGCTAGCGCCGGCTTACAGGACGCGCCCATCACCGGCGAGGAATGCCTGCACGTGCTCAAAACCATCTTCACTTTCTACCAGGCGGCACAAACCGGCCGGGCTGTGAAGGTCTAAGGAGATCGGCAGGAAGAAGTATCCCCGTTGGAAGTTCAACCTGTCGGGTTCAGGATGCTTCCTTAAAGCGAATCCGCCGGATCTGGATGGCGCCGAATTCCGCCCGGATACCGAGAGGACTGCTGGCCGACTTGTTCTTGGCCGTGCGCTGGGTTTCGCCGTTGCATTTGAACTGGGTCGCGTCGCCTTTGACGATGATCTCGAACTGGTGCCATTCCCCTTCCTTGAAGTTCTTGACGTTGCCCTTGACCAGGTCGAACTTGTGTCCGCGAATGAAGAGATCGTTGTTGCAACCCTTGGCAGGAAGAAACTCAAACTTGATGTGCACATCCTTGTCAAAGGACCGGGCCGTCTGGATGATCACGTCTCCCTTGACCTTGGGATCGATGACGATCGTGCCGTCCTTGACGGAAAAGCGGCCCTTGTAGGCTTCGGTCTTGCCGTCGAGGGAGGCATTGCCGGTTTTGGTTTTCCAACCGTCGAGGTTCTTGCCGTTGAAGAGGAGCGTGTAGCCGGGCTCGAGCTTGAAATCGTCGCCGGCAACCAGGAGGGAAGGCACCGCCATCACCGTCAGGAACAGCACGCAGAACAGGCTTCGCATGGGACACCTCAATTCAAATGAACAGATGAGTCAAACGCTTTTCGTGGTCTATTGTCAGAGCCTGAAGCGTAAGCGAGGGCCTCTGGCTTACGCTTCAGGCTCTGAATTTCCTTACGCGCCTTTACTTTCCCGAAATGGGCGTGACCTTAACCACCGGTTCCGGTTTTTCGTGGCCGGTGAGCAAGGCTTTGCCGTCGGGCGTGAAGGCGATGCAGTAGGTCACGTGCTTTTTCAGGTGCGTGGCAAACAGGGGCTTTTCCGCATTTAGATCCCAGACGCGGAGGTTGCCGCCGTAGCCGGCGGTGGCAAATTGCTTGCCGTCCTTGGAGACGGCGATGCCGAAGATGTGGTCCGGAGTCGGACCGAGCTTCTTGATCTCCTTGCCCTCGGCCACGCTCCAGACGCGAAGGAACTTGTCGAAGCCGACCGCCACGAGCTGGTTGCTGTCGGCGGTGAAAGCCACGCCGTTGACCCCCTCGGGGATTTCCGGCGGTTGGATCGGCTCCACTTTCTTTTCTACTTTCTTTTCTTCTTTCTTTTCTTCTTTTTTCTTGTCGTCTTTCTTATCTTTCTTCTTCTTGGGATCTTCCTTTTTCACTTCCGGGACCTTGCCCAACTGTTTGGCTTCTTTCTGGGCCTTCACGTCCCAGATTTTGACGGTGGTGTCGAAGCTGCCGCTGGCCAGCCACTGGCCGTTGGGGCTGAAGGCCAGGCAATAGACGGATTCCTTGTGGGCGCCGAGGTTCTTGATTTCCTTGCCGTCCGTGGGGTTCCATAGGCGAACCGACTTGTCCTTGGTGGCGGCGGCACTTGCCAGCAGCTTGCCGTCCGGGCTGAAGGCGACGGCGGCGACCAGATCGGTGTGGCCCTTGAGGTCGCGGAGCAGCTTGCCGTCCTTGGGGTTCCAGATTTTTATGAGCATGTCGGCGCCGGCGGAAGCCAGGAGGGTGCCGTCGTTGTTGAAGGCGACACTGTAAACCGGCGCGGTATGGCCTTTGAGGGTATGCAGCACTTTGCCGCTGCCCAGGTCCCATAGCTTGACCTCATTATCGAAGCTGCCGCTGGCCAGGACTTTGCCGTCCGGACTGACGGCCAGAGCGAATACCAGGCTGCCATGGCCTTTGTATTCGGTGGGCGCCTGGGCCAGAGCCAAGGCACTTAGGGCCAGGGAACCGATGACGAAACCAAGTCGTAATTTCATGGTGTACTCCCCCCGTAAAATGGTGATAGGGCAATGTTATTCCGGTGGCGGTTCCAGTTTATCCAGCTTGGCCCGCAGGTTTTCTACCTGGACGGCCAGGGCTTCCCGGCGCAAACGTTCCATTTCGGCCCGTATTCTTTCCTGCTCGGCCCGCATTCTTTCCTGCTCGGCCCGATACCGTTCCACTTCGGCCCGCATTCTTTCTTTTTCAGCCTCTGCCCGTAGGTGTTCCAGTTCCGCTTGATCGGCTCGACGTTTTTCCAGTTCCGCCCGTTCCTCGCGGGTAGGAATCGGCTTTCCGGTCTTGATATCGATTAACCGCAGCATTGCCCCTTCGGGAATCATTCGCAGTCCAAGTTCCTTGCTGGTCAAACTGCCGTCTGGATTCGGTTTGATCGGCACGGACTTGCCCCGGACCGTGCGAAACCCCAAAAGGGGGGAGTGCAAATACTTTCCCTCCGGATCAAACACGAAATATTCCGCAACCTTGATCTGGGCGTACAGATGGCGCTTTTCCTCGATATCGTTGCGCCACGTTTTTTTCGAAGCGATTTCGAACAAAGTGCTGGGAACCACCTTTTCTTCCCACAAACGGTAGGAGCGCCGGCGGTGCTTGCCTACGTTTTTTGCCACCAGCACGTCAGGGTCCTTGCGTTTCGAGGGGTCTCCCTGTTGATAATAAAAAACCAGGTTCGATGCCACGTATACGCGAGGGGCATCCTTGAAGTGGTCTTCCACCCCTTCGCGCAACCAGATCAAGGCAATATTGTGGTAATCCGTTTCACCCATGAAACGCCCATCCGAATCGGGGTAACGAGGATCAACCGTTGTCCCCGGCAAGGGTTTCAGAAGAGCCCCATTCATATCCTGCCTCCTCTGGCCTCAATCCGTGGCGGCGGGCGCGAAGCCGCGGCGCATGGTATTTTCAGTAATATTCCGCGGCACGACAAACTGCAACAGATAATCCGGCCCGCCCGCCTTCGAGCCGATGCCGGACAGCTTGAAACCGCCGAACGGCTGGCGGGCGGCCAGGGCGCCGGTGATCCTGCGATTGATATATAGATTGCCGACGCGAAATAGGCGCTTTACTTTGTGAATATTGGCCGGACTGCGCGAGTAGAACCCGCCGGTCAGGGCGTAGGCCGTGCCATTGGCCACCGCCAGGGCCTCGTCCAGATCGCGAACCTTGAGGACAGCCAACACCGGACCAAAGATTTCTTCCTGGGCCAGAGTTGCGGTCGGGGCCACGTCGGCAAAGATGTGCGGGCCGACAAAAAAACCTTCGTCCGCCAACGGGCCGGCGTCCCCGGCGTACGCTAGACCGGCTTCCTCCTTGCCCTTGGCGATGCAATCCAGAATTCGCCGGCGGGCCTCGCCGTCGATGACCGGGCCCAGGAAACAGCCGGGATCTTCCGCGGGGGCGATCTTCAAGCTGCGGGTCGCCTCGATCAACCGCTGCAAGAAAACGTCGTGCAGTTTTTCCAGCACGATGGCGCGTGAGCAGGCCGAGCATTTTTGCCCGGCATAGCCGAAGGCGCTCAGGGCGACCCCCTTGACCGCCTCGTCGAGATCGGCGTCGTCGTCGATGATAATGGCATTCTTGCCGCCCATCTCGGCGATGACGCGCTTGACGTGGTCCTGGCCGGGCGCCTGCTTGGCCGCCTCGCGATTGATCAGCAAGCCGACCTGGCGCGAGCCGGTGAAGGCGATCAGAGCGACATCGGGATGGCCGATCAAGGTCGGGCCGATTTCCTCGCCGATTCCGGGAAGATAGTTGACGACGCCGCCCGGGAAGCCGATTTCCTGGAAGACCTCCATGAGTTTGGCGCCGATGATGGACGATTGTTCGGCGGGTTTCATGACCACGGTGTTGCCGGTCACCAGGGCGGCGGTGGTCATGCCGCACAGGATGGCGAGCGGGAAATTCCACGGCGCGATGACTACGGCGACGCCGCGCGGTTCGTAGGAATATTCGTTCTCCTCTCCGGGCAGGTCGTGGCATTGCGGTTTGGCCAGGCGGAGCATTTCGCCGGCATAGTAGCGGCAATAATCGATGCTCTCGGCAACGTCGGCGTCGGCCTCGCGCCAGGGCTTGCCGCACTCGAAGACCTGCCAGGCAGCCAACTCGAAGCGGCGGCGGCGCAGCACTTCGGCGGCGCGCAGCAAGTAATCGGCCCGCTGGGCCGGCGCCGTGTCGCCCCAGGCTGCAAACGCGCCCCACGCCGCCGCGACCGCTTCCTGGGCCTGGGCGGGCGTCGCTTTGCCGCAACGGCCCACTACCTCATGTTGGTGACTGGGATTGACCGAATCCAGCGTGGCCGACGTCTCAAGCGCCGCCTTGCCGATGACCGGGGGATACGATTTCCCGAGTTGGCTTTTCACCTCCACCAGCGCCGCCTGCATGGACTGCCGATTTTCCTCGCGGCTGAAATCGGTCAGCGGCTCATTTTCAAACCGGTCCGGGGTCCGTGGTCCATGGTCCGTGGTCTGTCGACCGTTTCCGTCAACGGACGACGCACGAATCACGGACAATTTTTGCGGATTCATGAGTAACACCTCTTCGGGCACCTTTTCGGTAAAGCTGGCGCGAAGAAAGGAAACATTGGCGGTATTTTCCAACAACCGGCGGACGAGATACGCCATTCCAGGCAGCAATTCGCCGTAAGGTGTGTAGACGCGAACCCGCTGGCCCAGGCCGACCAGGGCGTCCTTGATCGGCTCGGCCATGCCGTAGAGCATCTGGATTTCGTAACTGCTTTCCGCCAAGCCAAGCGTCTGGGCGGTCGCCATGGCGTAAGCCAGGCTGCGTACATTGTGGCTGCCAAACGCCGGCCTTAGAACGGTATGGTTTTCCAGGAGAAAGCGCGTCAGGTGTTCAAAGTTGGTGTCGGTTTCCCATTTCTGCGTGAAGACAGGCACTTGCCAGCCTTCCTGGGCGGCGACGACGGTTTCATAATCCCAGTAAGCGCCCTTGATGAGGCGGACCCACACCGGCGTGCCGCGTTCGCGGGCCCAGGCGGCCAGCTCGTGCAGGTCTTTTTCGCAATCGGTCAGGTAGGCTTGAATGGCGATGCCGGCGTCCGGCCAGTCGCGGAATTCCGGCTCTTCGAGCACCTCGCGGAATATGCGCAGCGTCACGTCTTTGAAGGCATACTGCTCCATGTCCACGTTGACGAAGGCCTGGTGGCGGCGGGCGGCGCGGAGGATCGGCCGCAGCCGGTCGCGCACCGCCTTACTCGTTCGGTCCGGATCGATCGGGTCGAACTGGCTGTACAGGCCGGACAACTTGATGGAGACGTTGACGCGCGGCAACGGACCATCCGCATCCTGATCGATAAGCGGGATGGCTGGCCAGCGATTGACTTCCGGACACAGGCCGTTCAGAAGTTGCAGATACGATTGCTGATACTGATCGGCCTCGGCCTCGGTGAGGACGGCTTCCCCCAACAGATCGACGGTGAAGGCCAGTTTGCGGCGGCGGAGCCCAGCGATGCTGGTCAGAGCTTCCGTGACGTTGGAGCCGGCAATGAAGCGGTGGGCCAGGCGCTCGGCGTTGGACCGTGCCGTGCGGGCCACCAGCCGGGCCAGCCAGCCATCGCGCGGCAGCCAGCGCAGTCCCAGCCGCGCCCACCACGGCAGCGCCGCGCCCGCTTCCGCGAAATATTCCCGCAGGTGCCGGCTGATCTCCACCGGCGTGAACAGCAGCGGCAACACGTCGATGAAGCGAAACAGTTGCAGCTTGACCGCCTCGTCGGCCATGGTCCATTCCATGAGCCGATCATCCCACCAGCGCGGCGACAACAGGATCGCTCCCTGGCGTTCCAGCCGGGCGAAGATTTCCTCGCCGTAGGCGCGGGTCAGGGATTCAAGCTCGGAAATCACAGGTTTGTTGTTTCCTCCCCAGGAATTCTATCCCGGAAGGAGAGAAGAGCATCGGTTTTGTTTACGTTTCGCGCAGTGCAGGAATGTGCAGTATCCTGGGCAAAGTTAGCTTACCATTAAGAAAAACCGCTGCCGAAGAGGAAACGTCGCCCAATTTGTTCTGGCGATCGTTTAGGCGAACGGCAGGAATTAGCCAATCGGTGGGACAGAGCGTCTCGCCTGTCCAGAACCGGCGAGACGCCGGTAAGTTATTTCCTGCCGCCCGCCTTACAGCCGCAATAGCGAAGCGAAGGACGAAGTGCGCAAAAAATTGCTCTCCAAAGGGAATTCTTTTTCTCAAAATGCAGCAAATCTCACCTGAAACGAAATAACGGCATCAGATTTGCGAAAACATAACATATTGGAACCAATTTGGGAGGCAGTTATGTTTACCAAACGCTGGCAACTCTTTCGCTTATGGGGCATTCCGGTCGGTGTGGATGCGAGTTGGCTGCTGATCCTCGCATTGCTGAGCTGGACTTTGGCCGGTGTGTTTCAGGAAGCGGCGCCGCAGTTGGAGGAGTTCACGTCCTGGATTCTGGGTTTCTTTACGGCGCTGGCTTTTTTTGTGTGCATTGTCTTGCATGAGTTTGGCCATGCCCTGGTGGCGCGGCGGCTGGGGATTCCCTTGCGCGGCATCACCCTGTTCTTGTTTGGCGGCGTGGCGGAAATGGAAAGCGAACCTTCCACGGCCCGAGACGAATTTTTGATGGCGATCGCCGGTCCCTTGGTCAGCGCGGCGCTGGCGGCGGTTTTCGCCGGCCTGGCGGTCTACGGCTTGCCGGCGGGCTGGGATCCGCAACTGGTGTTGGGGCTCCAGTTTCTGTGCTGGATCAATCTGTCGGTGTTGATATTTAACCTGGTGCCCGCCTTCCCCCTGGATGGCGGTCGGGTACTGCGTTCGCTATTGTGGGGGGCCTTTGGCAATTTACGCCGGGCGACCTACTGGGCGGCGGTGCTGGGGCAAGTGTTCGGCGGGCTGCTGATCGTCGGCGGCATCGTGCAATTCGCGGCCGGCTATCTGCTCGGCGGCATGTGGATGGCCATCATCGGTTTTTTCCTGCACAGTGCCGCCCGCGTCAGCTATCAGCAAATGCTGGCCCGGCAATTGTTGCAGGGCGAGCCGATTCGCCGGTTCATGAACCTCGATCCGGTGGTGGTGCCCCCGACGGTGGATTTGCGCCGGTGGGTGGAGGATTACGTCTATCGCTATCACCTGCACACCTTTCCCGTGACGGCCAACGGCGGCCCTGTCGAGGGAGTAATCGCCACGTCGGCCTTGGGCCGCTATCCGGCCGCGGAATGGGGCCTGCATACCGTCCAGGAAGCCATGCGCCGCGACGTGGAGAATATCACCTTGGGGCCGGACGTGGATGCCTTGGCGGCCCTGGAGCGAATGCAGCGCACCAGGGAACCAAGCCTGTTGGTAACGGAAAATAACCGGCTGGTGGGCGTGGTGAACCTCCAGGACATATTGGCTTTTTTGCAGTTGAAAATGGAGCTGGATAATCCCAAGGACGAGCCGCCGGGCCCGGGGCGGCCGGAAGAACCTGGGATATCTTCCCGTGAGTATCATGAGGCGACCCATGTTTGATGGGCTGGAATTCCTCGAAAACCTGGGAGCGCTGGGGGCGGCCGCGGGCCTGGGCGGCCTGGTGGGCCTGGAACGCGAAGTGCACGGTCATTGGGCCGGCTTACGCACGCACATCCTCGTCGCCCTGGGGGCCGCCTTGTTCGTCGTCGTCGGTCTGTCGATCTCCCCCGGCGACGCTTCGGCTCCGAGCCGGGTCATCCAGGGGGTAGCGGCCGGCATTGGTTTCATCGGCGCCGGCACGATTCTGAAACTTACCGATCGCCTCGAAGTTCGCGGCTTGACGACGGCCAGCTCGATCTGGCTGGCCGCCGCCGTCGGCACCGCCGCCGGCGTCAAATTATATGGCTTGGCCTTGAGTGGAACCCTTATCTCCCTGGTCGTTCTTGGAATCCTGGCCAAGTGGGAAAACCGGCAGGCAAAAGGGGTGGAAACCGAGCAGAATCCAACAACCTGAAGTTCGGGTCCCGCCCAGAGGCGAAATCTACCGAATTGCCTTTTTCAAGGAATTGCTTTTTTTTAATCCACTTGCGCAGTATGATTCAATGGATTAGACAACTCCGGACGTGGGTTGTCCAGGCTTTGGGTTGCGAAAGCCCACATGACCAAAGGGGAACGGTCGTGTGGGCCTTTTCTTTGCTGCGGTTGGTGAATCCGTCATGGACGCCGAAAAACTCTATTGCCGTTATCAAGAGCTCCAGCAATACGTCGGCTGGACTCCGGAGGATGCCAGGGGGATCCAAACCATCGCTGGGTTCCTGGAACCGCACCTCCCAGCTTTGGTGGACGATTTCTACGCGGAGATCGAGCGCCATCCCGACGCCCGGCGCGTCATCACCGGCGGGCCGCAGCAAATCCAGCGGCTGAAAGGGACCCTGCTGAGGTGGCTCCGGGAGTTGCTGGCCGGGCCGTATGACCGCGACTACGTGACCCGCCGCTGGAAAGTAGGCTGGCGTCACGTGGAAATCGGCCTCGACCAGGTCTACACCAACGTCGCCCTGTCCCGCTTGCGCAAGGGTTTGCTCGTGGCCCTGGAGAATAATTGCTCCGCGGACCCGCGCGCTATGCTGGCGGCGCGCAGGTCTCTGAACATCTTGTTGGATCTGGACCTGGCCATCATCGAAGACGCCTACCAGGCCGAATACCTGGCCCGGCAACAGCGCGCCGAACGGCTGGCGACCATCGGCCAGGTCGCCGGCGGCGTGGCCCACGAGCTCCGCAATCCCTTGAACGTGGTCAAGACCTCGGTGTACTACCTGCTCCATGCCCGCGATCCTTCGCCGGAAAAACAGGCCGAACACCTCCGCCGCATCGAGCGGCACGTCATGCTCGCCGACGGCGTCATCACGGCGCTGACGAATTTTGCCAAAATGCCGGTGCCCAATCTCCGGCCTTTCCCGGTCACGCAATGCATCCAGGAAGCGCTGGAAATCAATCCCCTGCCCGATAACGTTCAGGTGACGATCGCCTGTCCGCCGTCCCTGCCGCCGGTTCTGGCCGACCTAGACCAGGTCCGCATCGTCTTCGCCAACCTGATTCGCAATGCCCGCGAGGCCATGGCGGAAGGGGGCTCCCTTGGCATTCAGGGACAGCCGGTGGACGACTGCGTGGAAGTTGCCGTCAGCGACACCGGGGTGGGCATTTCGCCCGAGGATATCCACCGCATCCTGGAGCCGTTGTATTCGACCAAGGCGCGGGGCTTGGGCCTGGGCCTTGCCATCGCACGGGCCATCCTGGATAAAAATAAAGGCAGTTTACGGCTGCACAGCGAGTTGGGCCGCGGCAGCTGCTTCACGGTTCGCCTCACCGCCGTTTTTCCCTGAAGTTTAGCGAGGAGCCGGAGGCGACCGGTCGCCTCCGGCTCCCCGCTAAACTTGGAAATGATGCCGATCATGACCCAAGCAGTTCATTCCCTTCTCGTGGTGGACGACGAAGTGGACACCTGTCGCAACCTGTCGGACATCCTCACCGACATGGGTTACCATGTTGATATTGCCCACGATGGACAAACCGCCCTGGAGATGGTGCGGCAGAAGCCCTACGACGTGGCCTTGCTGGACCTAAAGATGCCCGGGATGGATGGCCTGACCCTTTATCGGGAAATCAAAAAAGTTCGGGCCGGGACCGTGGCCATCGTGGTCACGGCTTACGCCTCCAGCGACACCGCGGCCGAGGCGCTGACCGCCGGCGCCTGGCAGGTCCTGTCCAAGCCGGTCGATTTCCCCAGGCTGCTGAACCTAGTGCAAGAAGCCCTGGGCCAGCCGTTGGTCATGGTGGTCGATGACGACCCGGACCTGTGCGCCACCCTCTGGGACCTGTTGCGTGAAAAGGGTTACCGCGTTTGCCTTGCCCATGATGAACAGCAGGCCGCTCAGCGCCTCAAGGACCGGGCCTTCAAAGTCGTCTTGATCGATATGAAACTTCCGGGAGGAGATGGTTCCACGGTTTTTCGCGTCGTGCGCCAGATCAACCCCCAGGCGCGGACCGTCGTCATCACCGGCTATCGCACCGAGATGGACCAGCTCATCAAGCAAGTCGTGGACGAAGGTGCCGACGCCGTCTGCTACAAGCCGTTCGACGTGCCTAGCTTGCTGGCTACCTTGAAACAACTGAGTGAAGATCAGAAGGAATGAAGTTTTTTCTCTTGCGCTTTTTTTAAACGAAAGAAAACTCGAGTGGCCCGGAATGGAACAGCCCGGTTATTATCCGAATTGAGCCACCGTATGCCAATTATCCGGCAACTGGGGAAATTGCGTGGCCTGGTCTTCAGAAAGCGCGTCCATGCGCAGGGTGGTGAAATGAATCCAACCGGCGCAGCCTGGACACCGGCCGGCAAAACCGGTGCCCTCCCACCAAGCCCGCACCAGAGGTTTGTAAATCCCTTCCGGATCGCTGAATAATTCCAGCTGAAAATCGATCCATTCCATCTTCTGGCTGCAAACGGGGTGCGGGCAGCTCGGGTCATGGTAATGGATGTGGGGCGATGCCATTCGCCGCAAACCCCCTTCTCGATAGATGCGGTCCAACTCTTCGATTTCCGCCGGGGACAAGGCGATATTCTTCGGCATGGTTGATCTCCCTCTTCTCGCCTCTCCATTATATCGAGAAGGTTGGACTTTTCGACAGTGCGGACGCTTTCAGGCTGGAGGAGGACATGGATCTTTAGTATATTCAAAAGGTTGCCGGAACTTTGTTGGTTGGATACCGGGGCGCCCATTTCCGTCATCCCCTTTCGTGTCCATCACCAACGGCTTCTCTGGCAATCGCTGGGCGTGCAGACAATCTGGTCCGGACTTGTGACCTGGGTCGAGTCGAGGTCTGGTTCAGCGCGGGACCTGGTCTGGCGCTGGCAGGTCCATTTTTCCTGCTAGCGAAGTTTCCGCGGAGCGATCCGCCCGGCGACCCAGTGCCCATTCTCTTGGGACTCGAATTCTTTCTTGCCCACCAAGGGCATCTGGATCTTCCGCCACCGCCGGCCAAGGGAAGTATCCAATTGCCTTGAATATCTGGGATTACTAATGGCCGCGCTGCCTCCTTTTCTTGTCCTGGTGATTGAAGACGATCCGGATACGCGGGCCAACCTGTGCGACATCCTGGAGCTGGATGGCTACCGCGTCCAGACGGCCGGCACGGTCGCCGAGGCCCTCGACCGCGACAACTGGTCCGAGATTACTACCATCATCCTGGACTACAAGCTGCCCGACGGCAGCGCCGAGACCCTGCTGCCGCAGCTCCGCCAGCTGGCCCCCAAAGCGGCGGTCATTGTTTCCACGGGTGTCGCGGGGTTGAGCGGCGCGATTCTGGCCTTGCGCCAAGGGGCGGCCGATTACATCCTCAAACCGCTCGACGCCGATGCCCTGCGCGCCAGCCTCGACCGCATCGCCGAGCGGCAAAAGCTGACCTGGGCGAAAGAGCGCACCGAGGCCGCTTTCCGCACGCTGGTCGAGGCGGCGCCCTGCATGATCGTCATCCTCCGCCCCGATCGCACCCTCCTTTATTTCAGCCCGTTTGCCGAAGAATTGACCGGCTATCGGGCCAAAGAAGTGCTGGGCAAGGACTACTTCGCGGTTTTCGTGCCCGAAGCGGCCATCCAGGAAGTAATCGCCCAAAAAATGAAAGACATTCTCGCCGGGACCCCTACCCGGGGCTTCGAAAACCCGGTGGTGTGCAAGGACGGCTCGCGCCGCTGGATGGTCTGGAACGCCCTGCTCCTGACCAATTATGAGGAGGAAGCCGCCATCCTGGCCGTCGGCCAGGACATCACCACCTTGAAACAAGCCCAGGAACAGGCCTTGCAGTCGGCACGGTTGGCGGCCATCGGCCAGATGGTGACCGGCTTGGCCCACGAGAGCGGCAATGCCCTGGCCCGCAGCCAGGCCTGCCTGGAAATGTTGGCCCTGGAAGTAGAGGACCGGCCCGAAGCCCTGGACCTCATCGGCCGCATCCAGAAGGCCCAAGATCATCTCCAGCACTTGTACGAGGAAGTCCGCAGCTATGCCGCCCCGCTGCAACTCGAGCGCGAGGAATGGGAATTGCCCGAGATTTGGCGGCAGGCGTGGGAGAACCTTGCCTTGCTGCGCCAGGGCAAGCGCGCTACCCTCAAGGAACATACCAACGGGCTGGATCTGCACTGCGTGGTGGACCAGTTCCGGCTCGAACAGGTTTTTCGTAATATCCTGGAAAATGCCCTGGCCGCCAGTCAGGACCCCGCCGAGATCCAGATCCTATGTGCGCGGGCGGGCATCGACGGGCGGCCGGCGGTCCAGATCGCCTTCCGGGACAATGGCCCGGGCCTGGGCACCGAGCAACGGCAGCGCATCTTCGAGCCCTTTTACACCACCAAGACGAAGGGGACCGGTTTGGGCATGGCAATTGCTAAGCGTATTGTGGAAGCTCACGGCGGCCAGATTGTCCTAGGGTCTGGCACGGACCGGGGAGCGGAAATTGTGATCACTCTGCCTTGCAAGTAGGTCAGGCTTTCCAGCCTGACCAAAACCGCGTCAGCCTGGAAAGGCTGACCTACCAGAAATATCATGAGCCAATTTTTGCGCATTGCGGTGGCCGATGATGAACCGGACATGCGGGATTATTTTCAGAAAATCCTGCCGCGCCTGGGCCACACCGTCGTCGCGGTGGCCCGCAACGGCCAGGAATTGGTGGAGCTATGCCGCGCCCAAGGCCCCGACTTGGTGATCACCGATATCAAGATGCCGGACATGGACGGCATCGATGCCGCTTCCCGGATTTACCAGGACCGGCCGGTTCCGGTGATTCTCGTGTCCGCCTACCACGATGCCCCTCTCATCGAGCGTGCGGAATCGGACCATATCATGGGCTATCTGGTCAAGCCGATCAAGCAGGCGGACCTGAACCCGGCCATTGCCATCGCCGTTCGCCGCTTCGAGCAGTTCATGGCCCTGCGCCAGGAATCCGCGGATTTGCGCCAGGCCTTGGCGGATCGCAAGGTGATCGAGCGGGCCAAGGGCACCCTCATGAAAAAGGGAGGGCTGGACGAGGCCGAGGCCTTCCGCCGTCTGCAAAAATTGGCTTCCGATAAAAACCGCAAGCTGGTCGAGATCGCTATCATGATTCTAACGGCCGAAGAGGCTTATCAAACTCCGTAGGCCATCGTGATGTAGGTCAGGCTTTCCAGCCTGACTGTCAGGCTGGAAAGCCTGACCTACGATGATCCGTGGTCCCTTTTTGGAAGGAGAGGTTAATGGCTGAATTCAGCTTGAAGCTTAGCGAAGAAGAACGGGCCGAGCTTTTGCGGCTGCTCGAACGCTCGGTGGTGGAAACGCATGCCGAAAAACGCCGCACCGAAGCCCCGGCCCTGCAGGCAGAAATCGGCCACGAAGAAACCGTGCTGCGCACGTTGACCGACAAAGTTCGCCAGCTGCGCTGAAGAAAATTCAAAATTCGAATATCGAAATTCGAAACAAATTCGAAATTCCAAATTCGAAATCAGAAACTGCCCAGCCTGAAGGAGGATGGTCGTGATTCGTTCCCTCGTCGTTCCCTTGGATGGTTCGCCCTTTGGCGAGCAAGCGTTACCGTTAGCGGTGAGCATCGCCCGGCGGGCCAAGGCCAATATCCAGCTGGTGCACGTGCACTCGTTCCTCATAGCCAGTTATGCGGAAATCCAGCTTTTCGACGATAGCCTGGAGGACCAGATCAAGCAGCGGAACCGGATTTACCTGGAGGACCTTTGCCAGCGCCTGGCCCGCGAAACCGGCATAACGGTGACGGCGGTCCTGAAAGACGGCGGCGTCGCTGAAGAACTCCGGGACCATGTGACGGCCAGCGCCGCCGATCTGGTGGTGATGACCACGCATGCCCGCGGGCCCATGGGGCGATTCTGGCTGGGCAGCGTGGCCGACCGGCTGGTGCGGGATTTGCCGACCCCCCTCCTTCTCGTCCATCCCCACAAAGACCCCCCCAACTGGCAGGCGGACGTCGTTTGGACCAACCTGCTGGTGCCCCTGGATGGGTCGCCCCTGGCCGAGCAAATCCTGGAGCCGGCCCTGCAACTGGGCAGCCTGATGGGGGCCGAGGTCACGCTGCTGCGGTTGGTGCCGGCAGTTTGGCCCTATCCCTACGGCGTGGATGGGGCGAGCATGGGACAAATGACCCAGGCCATGATTGACCAGGTGGACAAGATGCACGAGCAGCTCAGGAAGCAAGCCCAGACCTATCTGGAAGGAGTGGCCCAGAAATTGCGCGCCCGATCATGTCGGGTAAAAACCGGCGTGGGGGTAGCGGACCACCCGGCGGGGGCGATTATCCACCAAGCGGCAGCGCCCGGCGTTTCCGCCGTGGCCCTGGCCACCCACGGCCGGCGTGGCTTGGCCCGCTTTTTCCTGGGCAGCGTCGCCGACAAGGTCATTCGCGGCTGCACGGTTCCGGTCCTGGTATTTCGGCCACGCCCTTGACATGAGCGTTTTCGACACTGCGTGGAGCCAAATCGCACATCATCCTGGGAGCAGAAAGGTGGGTCATGACCCAATCCGGCATTCTCAGCCTTTTTGCCACGCATCCCTTCCTGGGGGATTTAAGTATTCAGCACCGCTTGATCCTGGCATCGGGGGTGCGGCCGTTCCAGGCGGCCCCCGGGGAATACCTGGCCCGCGAAGGGAACACGGCCACCGCCTTCTATCTGATTCAAGCGGGCCATGTCGCGATCGAAACCGCGCGGCCCGATCGCGTGGTGCCGATTCAGACCGTCGGCCCGGGAGAGATTCTTGGCTGGTCGTGGATCGTGCCGCCGTACCGCTGGCGCTTTGATTGCCGGGCCGGCGATCACGTCCAGGGCCTGGCCTTCGATGCCGCCTGGCTGCGCGACAAATGTGACCAGGACCACGAGCTCGGCTACCACTTTTTGCGCAAACTGCTGGCCGTCATTGCCAGCCGGCTGGCGGCCACGCGCTTGCAACTTTCGCAAAAGTAAGCGGCTGCATGGCGCGGGTCGCCCTCCGTTCAATTCTGCAGGACGGATTTCCAGTCCGTTCGAAGATTACGAGGACGGCTTAAAAACCCGTCCTCCAAAACTTACGGATCCATCCCATGTTCAAGAAAATCCTGCTTCCCGTGGATCTTACCGACCGGCATCAGGCCGCTCTGGCCACCGCCCGCGACCTGGCCCGCTTCGGCGGAGAGGTGGTCTTGCTGCATGTCATTGAGGTGATACCCGGCCTGGCCGTCGAGGAAGATAAAGAGTTCTATGCCCGCCTGGACCGCTCGGCGCGGGAACACTTGGCCGCTCTCACCGCCGCGCTGCGGGCCGTTCAGGTGCCTTGCCGCTACGAGGTGATCCTGGGCAACCGGGCGCGCGAAACGGTTCGTTACGCCACTACCCACGGCCACGATTTGATCCTCGTGACGGCCCCGACGTTCCACCCCGACAATCCAGCCAGCGGCCTGGGGAGCCTGGTCTGGAAAATCAGCCTCATGGCCCCTTGTCCGATCTTGCTGGTAAAGCCCCCTGCCCAGTCCTGAGGAAAGGCCTTGTGTTCCACGGTTGGCAAAGGTCTGTAGGGAACGCTCTCCGTAGCGTTCCGTGGGTTTGCCCGGCCGTCCCACCGGAACGGCACAGAGGCCGTTCCCTTAAGGATTTGCGCCTAAAATTACATGCACCCTGTGTTCCCACCCACACGCATTTCTATTTCTACGCCCATTGGCATACGCCTTGCACTCATACTTTTGGGCGCCGACTCGGGGTTTCGGTGATGTCGGCGGAAGAAACTTCTACCAATCGAGGGGACCATGCTTGCCATCCAAACCATCTTGCATCCCACGGATTTCTCGAAGCAGTCCGCATCGGCTTTCCAGGTCGCCAGTGCCCTGGCTCGCGACTACGGGGCGAAACTGCTGCTGCTCCATGTCCGCCAGCCCGGCACCATGGTGTTCGGGGAATTCGGGGCCTTGCCGCCGTCACCCCAGGAAACCGATGAGGAGTTACGGGCCAGGCTGGCTCAGCTGGTCCCGCCGGAAAAAAGCGTGCGCGTCGAGCGCTTCCTGGCCACCGGCAGTCCGGCCGAGGAAATCTTGCGACTGGCCGGCGATGCCCACGCCGATCTCATCGTCCTTGGGACGCACGGGCGCACCGGCCTGGGCCGGCTCCTCATGGGCAGCGTCGCCGAACGCGTGGTCCGCAAGGCGCCCTGCCTGGTGTTGACGGTCAAGGAGCCGCTTGCCGAAGCGGAAGCGGCGACCTGCCGGGAAACCGCCCCTGCCGCGGTTTAAACG
>CAZFGM010000059.1:0-18145 GCA_964518515.1 uncultured Alcaligenaceae bacterium
CCACGTAGTAAAAAGTCAGCACGTCCACGTAATCGGTGCCCAGCTCGCGCAGAAGGCCCTGGAATTCCACCTTGGCCTCCCGGGCCGTGCGGGCTTCGAATTGGGCGCACACGCATACCTCAGGCCGCTGGTTGCCCAGGCCGGCGATGACCTGGCTCAGGGCATCGGGGTAGCCGGACCAGTTCACGAATTGGATGCCGCCCTCCAGGGCAAGGTGAATGTCATCCACGGTGAGGTGGGTACCGCCGCGCGTGGCCAGGCCGAGCCGGCACAGCGGCAGGCGCGGGTTCGCGGAGCGCAGAAAAGGCGGATGCGCAGTCATTCGTGGCGTGGCCGGGCGCGGTATTCCTCGGTCAATTGCCGGGTCAAAGTTTCGAGGCGGTCCATCAACCGCCGCGGCCGCCGCGGCGCATGCGTGGCCAGGGCGTAGACCGTCAAGAGCGGCAAAAATATCGTCGCATCCAGGTAACAGGTCACGGTATCCGGAAGCTGCCGCGGATCGACTTTGCCCCACGTCATGGCTTCTTGCGGGGTGGCGCCCGACAAGCCGCCGGTGTCCGGGCGGGCGTCGGTCACCTGGAGGAAATAGTCGTGGCCGCTCTCCTCCAGGCCGAGCACTTCCTGGATTTGCGGCTCAGTCTGGAGAATGAAATTTTTCGGCGAGCCGCCGCCGAGAATGAAGACGGCGCTCTTGCCGGTCTTCTTGGCGTCCCAGACGAGGGCGGCGCTCTGGTTGACGTCGCGGAGCGGGTCGAGCCGCAGGGCGGACCCTTCGAGTTGCAGGGCGGCCAGGTTCATGCCGATGGAACTGTCCCCCGGCGAGGACGTGAAAATCGGCACGCCGCAGCGATAGGCGGCGGCCACGAGGCTGCGGCGGCGTGGCAGCGTGGAGGGTGGAGCGCGGAGCGCGGAGCGCGGTTTCGTGTCTGACTCTCCACTCTCCACTCTCCACTCTGCACTCTCCCCATCTTCGCCCGCGGCCAGGTATTTGCCCACCAGATAGTGGAATTCCGCCGTGCTGAAGGTTTTCTGAAAAGCCTCGCCGCGGCAAAGCGTACGGTAGAATCGGTCGGTGCCGAGCAGGTTTTCGTAAGCGAAGACGATATCGTAAATGCGAATGACCTGGTGCTCGCGCAGCTGAAGGTCATCGAGCCCGGGACGCGACTGGTGCAGGTCCATGCCCAGGGCGAAGTGCGTGTCGTGATAGAGGTTGGCCCCGGTGCTGACGATCCAGTCGATGAACCCCGCTTCGAGCAGCGGCACCAGGCAGGACATGCCCAGCCCCGCCGGCGTCAACGCCCCGGACAGCGACAGGCAAACCACCGTGTCGTCGGCCAGCATCTTGCCGGCGAACAACCGGCAGGCCTCGCGCAGCCGGCCGGCGTTGTACGACAGAAACGCCTCTTCCACCAACTGGGGAAGAGGCGTCTGCCCCGTCAACGCCGGCGGGTCGATCCGCTTGTGGCTGATCTGGGGAAGGAACGGGGCGTCGCCGTGGGGATGCTTTTGCATGCAGACAGGCTACCAGGGAAGCCGGAAGCGGACAAGCCCGCGGAGAAGGAAAGAAATCCGAAATCCGAATATCGAAAACCGAAACATCTCAACAAATCCGAAATTCAAAATCCCAAGCAAGTTGCTTGTAGGTTGAGTTTTGAATTTCGAAATTTGGTATTCGGATTTGTTTCGGATGTCGATATTCGAATTTCGGATTTGGCCAAGGGATCACTTCGCCGGTTCGTATTTCTCCAGCTCCAGGTTGACCACCTTGCCGCCGGCGCCGAATTGCATCTTGACGATGCCGACTTTGGGGGCAAACCAGTAGCCGAAGGTGGCTTGATTGCCGTTGATGTCAAATTCTCCCTTGGAAGTGATGGCGGTAAACTCGTCGGCCGGCACTTTGATCTTTTCCGTGCCGCTGGTGAACGAGCCCTTGATCGTCTCTTTGCCGAACTTGGTTTCGATTTTCCAGGACTCCCCAACCTTGGGGGGCAGCTTCAAAAACAGCACCGGCTTTTCCGGGCGAATGTCGCTAATGGAATGGCGGGCGATACCGGCGGCAGAAACGGCGATATGTTCACTGGCGACGACCTTGCCGTCCACGCTCGACTCGAGGCGGGCGCACAGGGTGTCGCCGATCTTTTCATGCTTAACTACCTTGACCGTGATGGTCTTGTCGCCGGACTTGTAATGCCAGGCGGACCCGATCTTCAGCGGATAATACTCGGATTCGACCAGTTTGTCCTGGCCGCGAACCGGGGCCAGGAAAAAGCCTACAGCCACAAGAAGGATGCAAGGGAAAGTACGGTGCATGGTTTTTCTCCAGTTGACGGCCAGCGATCATCAGTCAGGACGAACAGAACGATTGTCCGGAGAGGTCATGGCCAGGTCAAGAAAAAAGCCAAGTTTTGCCTTGCGTCTGGTGGCATTCCCAAAAACAATACACAAGCCGTTGCGTCTTTCCGGGCGGAGATGAACGGCTGCACGACAGGGTCTGTAGGGAACGGCCTCTGTGCCGTTCCGGTAGGACGGGATCATGGCAATACGGCAAAGGTCTGTAGGGAATGGCCTCTGTGCCGTTCCGGTAGGACGGGATCCCGGCAATACGGAACGCCACGGCGGGCGTTCCTTACAGGATTGCGGCAAAATTACAAACCGTGTCGTGCATCCAGATGAGCTCGTCTTGTAATACATCGGTTTTGCATTGGGAGGTGAATCATGCCAGCGAAAGCCTTCTTGGCCGGATGTTTTCTTGTCTGCGGCCTGGCCCTGAATTGGTCCGCGCCGCGGGCCGCCGCGCAGAAAGAGGACCCCAAGGCGGAAAAAGTCCCCCCGTATACTTTTACTTTCACCGTGATGGGGGAGGCCATTCACACCCTGCGCCTCAAAATCTCCACCGGCGAATCCTGGCTCACCAGCGGAAGCAAATGGATGAAGATTGCCGAAGCGGCGGCTATTCCGGCCGGAGATTACGAGGTCGCCATGATTACGACCGACAAGGACTTTACCGCGATTCGCTTCGATCGCAAATCGGGGACCATGTGGCAACTCAAAGATCGTAAATGGACGAAAATTGAAGAGCCGGATTAGCGCGGAATTACAAGCCCGCAGGCGAGTCTTCGAGCCTGCGGGGTCTAACCCACGCTCGAAGACTCGCCTGCGGGCTTGGGATTTACCAAAAAAATCGGAGGTCCTTAATGAAACGTAGGCCAATCGTGGTAGCAGGCGGGCTTCAGCGTCGGCGGGGTTACCGGCTCGGACCGGCCCAACCAGGCAGGCCAGCAAGCCTACTGTCACCACCAGGCCGCGGAATATGAGCGGGAATTCTTGAAAGCCGGACTCAAGCCGGGCGGCGGCAAGGACAACTTCTATCAACCGTTTTTCCTGAACCTGGATGCCAAAGTCGGGGCCAAGAATCGAACACGGCCAGCATTTCAGTCTGTGGCTTCCGGGCGGCAACGGCAAGGTGGAGGCGCCGGTGATCTTCGCGGCCATGACCGAACGCACTTGGTACCTGTACTGAATCGTGGTTCGCAAAGAGCGTCATGCGGGTGGTTTGGGCAGCGAATCTTGCGCCCGCGGCGTTTGCGGCGGCCGCCGTTGCGGGCCAGGCCGTTGCGCAGGCGGCGCACGGCGTCCAGCACCAGTTTGTTGATGTTCTTGAGCACGTGAAAAACGCATAATTGATGCTCCGCTTTCGGCCACAATTCCGCCAATACCTTGGGATAAAGCGGCGAATCGTCGCTAACCACCACACGCGGCTGCAACCCCCACGTGCGTAAATTCTTCAAAAACCGCCGCATGTGCCCCTGATCGTTGGTGCTGACCAGGGCAAACGCCACCGGCATGTCACTCAAGGGGTCCGTAGCCAGAAGCAACGTATATTTACCCAGATGGATCTCATCCACACACAACGTGCCGCTGAACCGCTCCAGCACCATTTGTCGGTGCTCCGCCATTTCCGTCTGTCGCACCATGCCGGACACACAAGTCGTAGACAAAGCCCACCGACAGATTCAGCAGAAAGTCCCGTTCCAGGGCCCGCAGGATGCTCTCGATATTCATGCCGTCTTCGAGCAGACGATCGATCACGGCCTGGCGGACCTTGTTGTCGTACCTGGCTTTGGGAAACACCGCCACCGGAGTATTACAAAAAGTTTTGCAGCAACCGCAGCGGGCCTGATATTCCCTGCAAATAGGCGAGCTTCTTGTAGGCCAGGGTCCGCACATCCCGTTGATGCATGCGCACCCTTTTGCGCCACATTTCGGACAAGGGGCCTTCTTGGAAGGACAGTTCACCGGAATAAAAGAACATCGGGTGCTTGGGCATCCATGCCTGCGTCCTCCGTGAGTTTTGGCGGTACAAAACCTCATAGAGGCGCAGGCGCGTAAATAAATGCTTGCCTTACGGCCGCGGATCATGGGTGGAGATCAGCGAGGAGTGTCGGATTTTCCAGGACCAATGATCTTGATGGGAAGAAGCGGACGCCAGCGAACGGTGGCTCCGGGAGAAAGAGAAGGAGGCGGAGGCGGAGGACCTTTTAACACTTCCGCTTGAAAAGGAAAAAGTAACATTTACAGAAACTCCGCGCCGCCGAGAAAGCTGTCGCCCAATTCGATCCGTTCCAGGCCGACGTTGTCCGGATTTTCTCCCGCAGCCAGGACCAAGGCATTCAAAGTCACCAGATCGGGGCTGCTGGCAATGATGCGGCTTCGGCGGCAAACGCCACCCAGGTTCCTTCGTAAGGTTTTAGGTCCGCCAGGGAAAATCGGCTTCGGTTTTTCCAACAATCCTCGATTACCATAATTCCTCCGCCTCTGGAAAACAGCAAAGGAATCTGAGCAGAATCCTCCGTATCCTAAGTAAAAGAAAAAACAGGGCGCGGCGGCCGCGCTGTGGTAGAATGCTCCCTGGTTTTTCACTCCATCTCCGCACTCGGCGGAGAACTCTGTGGGGCACGTTTGTAACGTGCCTCGACGTCCGGCACGTTGCAAACGTGCCCCACATGGTTGCGGCTTGGCCGCGTTAGGAGATAGGTTATGTGGCGTGATCACCGACGTGTCTTGCTCGCAATTCTGGCCGTGGCGATGCTGGCCGTGGCCGGCCCGCTCGGGGCCCCCGGCACCCAGCCGGCCGTCACCGGCGGCGCCAAGCCGGAGGCCGGAACCAAACCGGAAGGGGTCGCCAACATTATCCTGCGCTTTCACAACGGCTCCGTAGTGCAGCCCGTGGTCCTGCTCGAGGCCATCGAGATGGAGACCAAGCTGGGCAAGCTGTCCGTGCCGCTCAGTGAAGTCCACCGGGTGGACTTCGGTTTCCGGGTGGCCGAGGACACGGCCAAGAAGATCGAGCAGGCGCTGCGCGACCTGGAGAGCGCCAACCACAAGGCCCGCGAGGCGGCCACCAAGCAGCTCGCCGCCCTGGGCCGGCTGGCGTACCCCGCCCTGCTCGAGCACCCGAGCAAAGACCTCGAGGCGACCCGCCGCGTGGAAAGCATCCTGCAGACCATTCGCAGCCGCGTTCCGGCCGACCACCTGCAATTTCGTAAAACCGACGTGATCCGCACCGGCGACTCGGTCATCGCCGGCCACATCATTCCCTCCACGGTGCGCGTGCATTCCGAGATATTCGGCGACGTGAAAATTCCCATCCACATGCTGCGCGACCTGCACGCGACGAGCGAACTGATTGTGCTCGTGGATGCCGCCAAGTACGGCCGCAACACCCACTGGATGGCCACTGACTTCGAGGCGGTTGCCGGCACGCGCTTGGAAGTGATGCCCAGCGGCGAAATCGAGCTGGACCCGCTCCGCCGCCTGGGACAGAACCACACCCACCGCGTCACCCCGAGCGGCATCCCCACGCCCGTCTCCGGGGAACCACCGCCGTTTAACCTACCCGGCCTGCTGGTCGGGCGCATCGGCAACGACCCGCCTTTCGTCATCGGCCCTCGCTATAGCGCACCCGTCGATCGCGAGGGCAGGCTGTACTTGCGCATCGTCACCCTCGAGCACGCCAACAACATCCAGGCCCAGGGATCTTTCAAAGTTACCATCTCGGCCAAGCGGCAATGACGAAAAAGAAGGCGAGCGTCGCGGCGTAAGCGGTTACGCCGCGACGCTCGCCTGGGTGCGGCTCGTTTAACATCATCCCCCCGCCGCAGTAACTCCCCCAGGCGGCGAAAGTTTCATGGTTATTACGATTTCGCCAGCACCCGCTGCGCTGCCGCCACGCCCTTGCCCGCCTCGACCGGATAACCCATCTCCGCCAGCACCAGTTCCACGCCGGAGATCGCCGCCAGCACGTCGAACTGGTCGATGTGGCCCATGTGGGCCAGGCGGAAGATTTTGCCCTTGAGGGTGTCCTGGCCGCCGGCGAGCTTGAGGCCGTACTGCTTTTCCAGCTGGCCCAAGAGCAGCGTGCCGTCGATGCCGGGAGGAACCTTGACGGCGGTGAGGGCGTTGTTGGGCGGATTAGCGAAAAGTTCGAGGCCCAGGGCCAAAAAGCCGGCCCGAGCCGCGGCGGCGGTCTGCGCCTGCCGCGCCCAGATGTTCTCGATGCCTTCGGCGCGGATTTTCTTCAGACTGACGCGCAGGGCCCGGATCAGCGTGTTCGCCGAGGTGAACGGCGTATCGGGAAGATCCAGCTTGGCCCGGGCTTTCTTGAGGTCGAAGTAAAAGGTGCGCGGGTTGGGGTTCTGGTCGATCGCCTTCCACGCCTTGTCGCTGACGGCCAGGAACGCCAGGCCGGGCGGCATCATGAGGGCCTTCTGCGAGCCGGCGCAGCAGACGTCGATGTGCCATTCGTCGGTGCGGCACTCCATGGCCCCCAGGCCGCTGACCGCATCGACCAGGTGCAGCGCCGGCGTAGGGGCGAGCAGCTTGCCGAAGGCGGCCACGTCGTGGCCGACGCCGGTGGAGGTTTCGCTCAAGGTCGAGCACACCGCCAGAGCATCCGGATGAGCCGCCAGGGCCTTGGCGAGCTGTTCCGGCTGAACCGCCTGGCCGTAAGGCACGGTGACGTTGACCGACTCGATGCCGAATGCCTGGCACAGGTTCTTCCAGCGTTCGCCGAATTTGCCGGCGACGAGGCAGATGGCCTTGCTGCCCGGCGGCAAGCAGTTGGCCACGGCCGCCTCCAGGGCGCCGGTGCCCGAGCTGGTCAAGGGAATGACCGGGTTCTTGGTGTAAAAGACGTACTGCAAATCGGCCAACACGTCGGCCAGCAGCTGGCGAAACTCCGGCGTACGGTGGTAGAACACCGGCTTGGCCAGCTCCAACAGCGTTTCTTCGGGAACGGGGGTCGGGCCGGGAGTGAGCAGGCGGAATTTCATGGGATCTTCCGGGTCAAGGAAATTGGCATTTCCGCCTATTGTAAGCATTCGTTCCGGGCAGGTCAGCGCGAAATGAACAAACCTGTTTCTGCGCGAGAGCATTGTGTCCGAGCCGGAAGCGTGAGCGACGGGACCAGACCAAAACGTCGCTTACGCTTCCGGCTCGGAAGACACGCTCCCTACGCAAAAACGGGTTTGCACCCGCAGCCTCTTGCGGCGTCGGACGCCGGGGTATATTATGCCAGCGCATCCACGATTTGACCTTGGAGGGGACCATGAAAAAACTTATCGGGGGAACAGTTGCAGTGGTTTTACTGATCGGCCTGGGAATCGACCTCCAGGCTCAAGGCAAGGGCGGGGTGGCCATACCCGACAAGAACCTGGAAGCCGCCCTGCGGGCCGTCCTGTTCGACGCCAAGGGCGACTTGACCGAGGCCATGCTCAACAACGTCTTCGTGCTCGAAGCCAAGGGGAAAAAGATCGCCAAGCTCGCCGGCCTGGAAAAGTGCACGAACCTGGCCCTTCTGAACCTTGCCAACAACGAGGTCAGTGATCTTTCGCCGCTCAAAGACCTCAAGAATCTCCAGTCGCTGGACCTCTCCGGCAACAAGATCAGCGACCTGACCCCGCTCAAAGACCTGATCCGGCTGTCCTTCCTGGAGTTGTCCCATAACCAGGTCAGCAAGCTGGACCCGCTGGCCGGCCTCGTCAACCTGTCGGCCCTGTACCTGACCGCCAACAAGATTCAGGACATCGCCCCGCTCGGCAATCTCCAGCGGCTCGTGTCGCTGTCGTTGGGCAAGAACCAGATTCGCGACATCTCGGCCCTGGCCAAGACCACCAAGATTTCCACCCTCGAGCTCAAGGAAAACCTGATCGAGGATCTGAAACCCTTGATGAAGCAGACCGAGCTGAGCCTATTGATGATCGAAAAGAACAAGATCAGCGATGTGACGCCGCTGGTGAAAATGGCCCAGGCCGACACCGACAGCCCGCGCCGCTTCGCCGTTATCGCCGCCACCGTTGGTTCGGGCGCTCTCGTGGCCCAGGCCGACCCCGACGGCCCGCGCCGCTTCGCCCCCTACCTGCGCCTGTACCTGGCGGGCAATCCGCTGTCCGCCGACGCCAAGGCCAAGCAACTGCCGGCCTTGAAGGCGACGGGCGTGCGGATCGAGGATAAGGAGTAGAAACGGTTCCAGGGCCGTGGCTAGCTAGCGGAAAAAAACCATTTTTCGAAGTCCTTTTTTAGAAGAATGGGGTTTAATGAGGGAACCTTGTTCGAGCGGCCGCTCGCCGAAAAAACGCTGCCACTGCTGCCTCCCTGTTCCCAAAGGAGATACCCATGTCCACCGACGAAAGCCCGTTTTGCCCCGAGTGCGCGGAGTTCGATCAACCGGAAGTCGTCGATCGCCGGAATTTTATCCGTGTCGTAGGCAGTTGTGCCGCCACAGCCTTGGTTTCAGGCGGCGCGGTGGCAATGATTCCGGCCCTTTCGGGCGCCCAAAATCCCGCTCCCGGAAATCGGGCGCCGCGTCCGGCGGAGGCCCTGGTTCGCGAATTGCACGCCAGTTTGACCGCCGACCAAAGGCAACGCCTGGTTCTGCCCTGGAACCATCCTTCGCGGCAACGGATTTTCAACACCGCCATGAACGCCCGCATTGGCGACATTTTCACCCGGCCGCAGCAGGAATTACTGGACCGCATCATGCGGGCCATCAGCTCGGGGGAGGAAGGTTATCGCCGGCTGGCCCGCAATGGCACCTGGGACACGCGCGGCGGCTTCGGCGGTTGCGGCGCCAACTTCTTCGGCGACGTGGCCGGCGGCCGCCAGTGGGCCTGGGTTTTTTCCGGCCACCACCTGACCGTGCGCTGCGACGGCGCTTCCGAGCCGGACGCCGCCTTCGGCGGGCCCATGTACTATGGCCACAGCCCCGACGGCCACAGCCAGCGCAACGTCTTCAACTATCAAACCCGCGCCGTGATCAACGTTTTCGAATCCCTGACCGAAGCGCAGCGGCGCAGTGCCGTCATCCAGGGCAGCCGGCCGGGCGAAGGGGCACGGTCGATTCAGTTCCGGCGGGACAATCATCCGGGCCTGGCCGCCGCCGACTTGACCGCCGATCAACGCCGCCTGGTGGAAACCGTGATGCGCGAGATTTTGTCGCCGTACCGCCGCGAGGACGCTGATGAGGTCATGGCCCTGGTGCGCCGCAACGGCGGCCTGGAACGCCTGCACCTGGCCTTCTATCACGACCGCGGCGCCACGGATAACACCCGTTGGCATTTCTGGCGGATTGAAGGTCCCGGCTTCGTGTGGAACTACCGCGTCCTGCCGCACGTGCACTGCTACGTCAACATCGCTCGCGCCCCGCAAGCATAGAGCGCCCGGATCTTGGAGGCTGGACCGGTTCTGATGAGTGCCATTCAAAAGAATGGCTGTCTCCCTTCCCGAAAAAATTAGCAGGAGAGAAATCGGTTCTCAATTTGACCTCACAGAAAGGTCATCCTTGTAACCTTTACCAAAAAGCTCTACTTGAATTTCAAGATGTTACTTTGTCAACCTACACCGCTGGATTGGAACAAGAGAATTGGCTGAGGAATCTTCCGGAGAAACCATGACACCTATTAATGAACATCGCCTCTTGCACACCCGCCGCCAGTTCTTCGGCCGCTCGGCCACGGGCATCGGCATCGCCGCCCTGGCGGCGCTGCTCGATCGGGACCGGTTGTCGGCGAACCCCCCGCAGGGCCGGCCGGGGGTCCTGCGATCGACACACTTTGCCGCCAAGGCCAAGCGGGTGATTTACCTGTTCATGTCGGGCGGGCCTTCGCACATCGACCTCTTGGATTACAAGCCGACGCTCAGGCGGCTGCATGGCACCGAACTGCCCGCCTCGGTCCGCATGGGGCAGCGCATCACGGGCATGACCGCGGGGCAAAGCACGTTTCCGTGCGTCGCGCCCATGTTTCAGTTCCACCAGCATGGCCGCTGCGGACGCTGGCTGAGCGAATTGTTGCCGCACACGGGCCGCATTGCCGACGACATCTGCGTCGTCAAATCGCTGCACACCGAGGCCATCAATCACGATCCGGCGGTGACCTACATCCAGACCGGCCATCAGCAGCCCGGCCGGCCCAGCATGGGGGCCTGGCTTAGCTACGGCCTGGGTAGCTTGACCCAAGAGTTGCCCGCCTTCGTCGTCATGGTGTCGCAAGGCTCGGGCAACCGCACCGATCAGCCGCTGTTCTCGCGGCTGTGGGGGCCGGGCTTTTTGCCCAGCGAGCATCAGGGCGTGCGCTTCCGCTCGGGCAGCGGCGATCCGGTGCTGTACCTGTCCAATCCGCCGGGGATCGACGCCGACACGCGCCGCCGCATGCTCGATGGATTGAACGAGCTGAACCAGATGGCCGCTCGCACGTTCGGCGATCCGGAGATCACCACGCGCATCGCCCAGTACGAGATGGCCTTCCGCATGCAAACGTCGGTGCCGGAGTTGACCGACCTGTCGCGCGAGCCGCGGCACATCCTTGACATGTACGGCGTCGAGCGAGGCTACGACGACGGCGGCTACGCCCGCAACTGCCTCCTCGCTCGCCGCATGGTCGAGCGCGGGGTCCGCTTCGTGCAGCTCTTCCACCGTGGCTGGGACCAGCACGGCAATCTTCCGGGCCAGATTCGCGGCCAATGCCGCGACGTCGATCAGCCCAGCGCCGCTTTGATCAAGGACCTGAAACAGCGCGGCCTTCTGGAGGATACATTGGTCATCTGGGGCGGCGAGTTTGGCCGGACCGTCTACAGCCAGGGCCAGCTCACGGCCACCAACCACGGCCGCGATCATCACGGCCGCTGCTTCAGCTTGTGGCTGGCCGGCGGCGGCATCCAGGGCGGCATCGAATTCGGCCAAACCGACGATTACTGCTACAACATCGTCAAGGACCCCGTGCACATCCACGACTTCAACGCCACCCTCTTGCGCTGCCTCGGCATCGACCACACGCGGTTGACGTATCGCTTCCAGGGGCGCGACTTCCGCCTCACCGACGTGCATGGCGAAGTGGTGCAGGGGATTCTGGGGTAGGAGCGGGAACCTGGCTATCTTGAGCCCTATCCAACGTCTGGGCTTCACCGGCGTGAACCATGGCCGAAAAATCCAAAGTTAAACCGCCCCCGAAATGCAAGGCGATCTTGTTGTGCGAAAGCATCTGGCGCGAAGAAGGGACTCGAAAAGTAAGCTTAATGGGACTCATCAACTCGCAGACGTTGGCCAGCTTTCCCGGCCGCACCAAACCAATGAGGTTGTTCCTCCATTTGGTTGACGGGATTGGGGAATACGACACGTCCGTTGAGTTTCATGATCTTGCCGAGGATCGAATTATCGCCCGAGGCAAGGGTCGCCCGATTCGTTTTCATAGTCGCCTTGACCCAGTCCAAGAGTTTTTTGTGCTACCTCCCCTTTTGATCCCCCACGCCGGAAAGTATGATGTAGTGGTATTTGCAAATGGACAGGAGGTATACCAGTTCCAGCTGACGAATCCAGAAGAGGAAGGAACAACAATATGAAACCGAGACGCACCAAGCAAACTTCCCCGGTCTCAACCCGAAAAGGCAGCAAATGGCGCGATGTCTTTGAGGGCGTTAAACCGGGGGAAGCAAAAGAAATCGACAAGAACACATGGGCCATTAACCCAATTTGGATTGCCCTCGATCCCCCTGAGCCGATCAAGAAACCCAGAAAGTCTAAATCGCGGAAGAAGTAAGGCCCCCCCCCATAAGTTTTTGACGAATGTCCACGCCATTTCACCAGGGCTGGCCGATTCGCCCTTGGGTTTGGAAAATTGCTTCATGGAGCTGACATGTCCCAAATGCGGTCGCGTTTTGAAGTATGCCAAGGAGCGGCCCCTTTTCTGTAGCTATTGCGGAAGCGCGCTGCCCGCCGTTCAAGCGGTCACCGAGGGGATAATTGCAGCCCCTTCGCCGACCCTATCTTTCCAAGAGAAACCCCGACCTTCCGTTGCCATCGCGCCGGAAACCGTGGGCGGTTATCGTCTGCTGCACAAACTGGGCGAAGGCGGCATGGGCACCGTTTACGAGGCGGAAGATCAGGTCAGCGGGCGGCGCGTGGCCTTGAAGGTCATCGCCCCGGAATATGCCGAGTCCCCCGAAGCGGTCGAGCGCTTTCGCCAGGAAGGGCGGATCGCCAGCATGGTGACGCACCCGCGCTGCGTGTTTGTGCTGGCCGTCGATGAGGAGGCGGGCCGGCCGTATATCGTGATGGAATTGATGCCCGGCGCCACCCTGCAAGACCTGGTGCGCCGGCAAGGGCCGTTGCCGCTCGAAGAGGCCATCGCCAAGATTCTGGATGTGATCGAAGGATTGCAAGCGGCGCACCGGCTGGAAGTCATTCACCGCGACGTCAAGCCGTCCAACTGTTTCCTGGAAGCGGACGGGCGCGTGAAGGTGGGAGACTTCGGCCTGGCCAAGTCGCTGGTGCAGGCGGGCACCCTGACGCGGACCGGGGCCTTTGTCGGCACCCTGTTTTTCGCCTCGCCCGAGCAGATTCGCGGCGAGCCGGTGGACCTGCGGACCGATGTGTATTCGGTGGCCGCCACTCTGTATTTTCTGTTGACCGGGCAGGCGCCTTTTCAAGGAGGCGATCCGGCGGCGGCGCTGGCCCGGATTGTTTCCGATCCGGCCCCGTCATTGCGGAATCTGCGCCCGGGGTTGTCCACGGCTCTGGACCGCGTGATCGCCCGCGGCCTCGAGCGCGACCTGGACAAGCGCTGGCCCGATCTGGAAGCGTTTCGCCAGGCCTTGCTGGCGCTAATGCCGGCGCCGTTGACCCGCGAGGCCATTCCCCGGCGACTCGCGGCCGGTCTTTTGGACAGCATCCTCTTGTGGGCCGCCAGCCATTTTTTTCTGATTCTCCTGGACCTTTTCTTCGCGGACAACGGGCTCCGCCAGGACTTTCTGGGGCGGATGATGGGCCCGTTACTCGGCTTGGCTCTGGCGGTGGCCTATTTCACCGTGCTGGAACAATACGCCGGCGCCTCGTTGGGAAAAAAAGTCCTTCGCCTGGTGGTCTGTCCGGTGGAAGGGGAAGATCCTCCCACGGGAGAATCAGCGCTGGCCCGCTCCTTGATTTTTTGCGGAATACTCGGCCTGGGTCCAATCGTCGCCGCGTTGGTTGTATGGCTTGCCACCGACCCGTCGTCTCAAGCGGATTTGACTCAATCGGCGGCCCTTGTCCTTTGGGGTTGGTTTGCCGTGGGATGCGTTTTGATATGTTCCACCATGAGGCAGGCCAATGGTTTTCGCGGTTTGCACGAGGTACTGAGTGGCACGCGCGTGCTTCAGCTACCCTGGCCGAAAAAACCGCAAGTGCTGACCCAAACCGGGCCGTGGCTGCTCTATTTCCTGACCACGCGGCGACTGGATCAGCAACTGCCTCAGCGAAATCAGTTTCCCGAGCGGGTCGGCGGCTTCACGATCCGCGGGGTGCTGAAATGGACGGCCCAGGACCGGATTCTTCTGGGCGAGGATGCGTCGCTGGGCCGGCGCGTATTTCTGTGGCTGCGGCCGGCCAGTGAGCCGCCGCTGGAACAGGCCCGCCGCGACGTCGATCGCCGTACGCGCCTGCGCTGGCTTGGCTGCGGCCGACTGGGCGACTGGCAATGGGACGCCCTACTCGCCCCGTTGGGGTGTCCGTTGCCGGAATTGATACACAGCGAAGGTCCAATGTCCTGGCTGGAGGTCCGAACGTTGCTGGCCGAGCTGGCGGCCGAGTTGGCGGCGTCGATGAAAGACGGGACGTTGCCGCGGGCGGTCACCCTTGTTCAAGTGTGGGTCCAGCCCAACGGCCAGGCGCAACTGGCGGATACCGCCTTGGCCGAAGGCCCGGCGACCGAAACTCTAACCGCCGGGGCCGATCCCTCTCTGAGCCTGCTGCGCGAAGCGGCCTTGCTGACCCTGGAAGGTCAAACCCGCACGCTCCAGGAACAACATTTGCCAATGCGCGGTCGGCTGCCGGCCGCGGCCCGGAATCTGTTGCAGCGGCTACTGGGCGCCGTGCCGGCTTATCGGTCCAGCGCAGATTTTCTGGCCGATTTGCAGGCGGGTGATGGACAGCTACCCGGAACTTGACAAAAGTCCCTCTGTCAGGGGCAGAGACATGTCTTCGGCGAGCCGAGCCCCGTAAGGGGCCGGGTTGCGGCGCTTCAACCCGGCTGCTTACGCAGCTCGGCTCGCCGACCAATGTATCAATCGGCGCCGCGTGGAGAATAATATCGCTGCGCGGACTGCGCCTATTTCCGCACGCGAATCCCAGGCACACCCTTGACACTGCCCTTGGCGTCGGGTCTCATGACAGGCACCTCCCGAGTGCGAGGAAGTTCCATGTGCCGAAATCGCCACGGTCGTTGGTTCCTGCTTCTGGTTGTGCCGGTACTTTTTGCCGAATCGGCACAAGCCCAAGCGATTCCCCACGACGACAAAGGGCCCGTGGGGTTCGATGGTCCTGGGTTTGGGGGCGATCCCCGCATCCTTAAACCGCCGGGCGACATTGAGGTTCGCTACGGGGGATTGCGACCTCGTGAAATCGGGCACGGCTATGGCGAACACTGGTTTGTTATTACCAACCGCTCGCCCAGGTCGCGCACGGTGACCCTGACGGTGCCGCGTAACAAAGCACGCCGGGCGGACCTCCGCGCGCTCACGCGGACGGTGGACGTCCCGGCGGCAAAAACCGTGGATGTTTCCCTGTGGCAACCGCGTCTCCAGATGGGGGGTTACGGGCTAGAAGTGAAGGTGGACGGTCGAACCTTACCCCCCGCGCCGGGACACAATGTTGACACCTCCTATTATCACGGCACGCGCGACATAAGGGTGCTGCTCAGTCCGACCGCTTCAGGAAATGTGGCCCAATTCGTCCGGGAGAGGGCTGGGGGGCAGGCGCCGTTTTCCCCGCACCGGCCCCGGAATCTGGCGGTGCAAAACCTGCGCGGGTCCCAAAATCAGGAGCCGACGTGGAGCGACAACTGGCTCGGCTATTCCGGCTACAACGGCATCGTTTTCGCCAGCAAGGATTGGCAGGCCCAGCCGGCGCCCGTCCAGACGGCCTTGCTGCGCTGGGTAGAGTGCGGCGGCGCGCTGCTGATTTTGGGACCCTGGCCCGCCCCGAAACACTGGACGACCGCGGTCCGCGTGGACGAGGGCGTGTCGAGCTATGCCGTCGGCTTCGGCGAATGCGTGGTGTGGACGAAGCTGCCCAAAGAGGTGTGGCCGGCGGAAGGGTGGAGCCCCCGGGCTTTGCGCTTTCTCGGCGAATCGTGGACCATGACCTCTGGGCCTTTTCTCCGCATGTCGAGCAGCGGGCCGTTCGGCTTTACCGCCGGCCGGGCCAACCAGATGTTCCCGGTCGTGGAGAATGTGGAAGTCCCGGTTCGCGGGCTGTTGCTGCTGATGCTGATTTTTGTGGTGCTCATCGGACCGGTCAATCTGATCGTGCTGACCCGAAAAAATCGGCGCATCTGGCTGCTGTGGACGGTGCCGGCGCTGGCTGCCGTGACGTGTCTGGCGGTGTTCGGTTACATGGTCGCGTCCGAGGGCCGGGGCACTCACGTGCGCACCGAAGCGATCACGTTTCTGGATGAAACGCACCAGCGGGCGGCGACCATCGGCTGGATTGGCTTCTATGCCACGGTGCCGCCGCGCGACGGCCTGCATTTCAGTTACGACACGGAATTGACGCCGCTGTTTGCCACGGGGCGATGGAACACCACCGCGTCGCGGTCCATTGACTGGACCAGCGAGCAGCACTTGAGCGCGGGCTGGTTGCAGCCGCGCGTGCCGCTGCACTTTCAGTTGCGCAAAAACCAGGAGGAGCGGCAGGAAAGAATCCAGGTGCGCCGCGGCGGTGACGGCCGATTCACCGTGATCAACGGCCTGTCCACGGAAATCCGGACGTTGCACTTGGCCAGCAAGCAGGGAAAAGTGTACACGGCTAGTGGGATCCCGGTGAATGATCAGGCGGTTCTCCAGCCGGTCGGGACGATCCGTGCCGAGGACAACTTTGGGAAACTCCGGCATTTGTACTGGTGCAAGGCCGACGTACACCGCTTCGGTGACCTAAACGACCCCGCCGTCACCTGGCTCGCCGGCCTGCAGGACATGACCGATCACCCCAAGCAGTATTTGCTGCCGGGGTGTTACGTGGCCACCCTGGAGACGACGCCGTTTGTGGAAGGAGTTTTGCGGCACGCCCAGACGCGCAAGGGCCGCTCCGTCGTTTTTGGCCTCATGAAAGAGCCCCTCAATGAGAATTAATGTCATCAATTTGAAGAAATTCTTCGGCCCGACCCGGGCAGTGGACGACATTTCCTTCTCGTTCACCTCGGGGCAGATATACGGCTTTGTCGGCCCCAACGGCGCCGGCAAGAGCACCACCATGCGCGTCCTGGCCACGCTGGACGAGCCGACGGCGGGGGACGCGTTCGTGGACGGCGTGTCGGTGGTCGAGGAGCCGGAAAAGGTCCGCCGCCTGGTAGGTTATGTGCCCGATTCGTTGCCCACGCACCGGGACATGTCGGTGCATGAATACCTGGATTTCTTCGCCCGCGCCTACGGCCTGGCCGGCCGCCATCGCCAGCAGGTGCTCGAGCGCATTGAGGAGTTCACCAACCTGACGGTCATTCGCGACAAGGCAGTGGTGGCCCTGTCCAAGGGCATGAAACAGCGCGTGAGCATCGCCCGGTCGCTGTTGCACGATCCGCCGGTGCTGATCATGGACGAGCCGGCGGCGGGCCTGGACCCCCGCGCCCGCGTCGAGCTGCGCGAGTTGATCAAGCTCCTGTCCTGGCAGGGCAAGGCCATCTTGATCAGCTCGCACATCCTCACCGAGCTGGCGGAGATATGCACCGGGGCGGTCATCATCGAGCACGGCAAGATTTTGCGCGCCGGCACCATGGCCGAGATCCTCGTCCAGGATCTGACGAAACGCACCATTCACGTGCGGCTCTTGGACCGCCATGACGAGGCGTGCCGTTTCTTGCAGGAATTGGCCCCGGTCCGCGAGCCGCGTCTGCTGGGCGATAACACCCTCGAAGCGATTGTGGAAGGCCTGGAAGAAGTGTGCTCGGAACTTTTGACCTCCCTGGTGCAGAATGGCTTTCGCGTGGTGGAATTCACGCATCGCCGCGCCGATTTGGAAGACGTCTTCATGCACGTCACGCGAGGGGAAGTGCAATGACGTGGGTAGAGCAAGGGGTTTCTTTGCCCGCGCATCGGCTTTTCCGCCCGGCACAATCCTCTATTATTGCCATTGTAGCATCCCTGAATTGCGAGAGCAGATCATGACAGCCCTACAATTGATCAAGTTGATGAATCGAACCCCATTCGAACCCTTCGAGATTCACCTGACGGATGGCGCGCGCATTCGCGTCGAACACCCCTACGAGATCGCCACGCGGCCGAAAAGTCGCACCTGCATCATTTACGATGAAGATGAAGGAATGCGTATCGTCGCTTACCGGAACATTACCGAGGTCGTTACCAAGACAACTTCCGGTTAATCATTCGCTCGGGCAAAATGCGGTGGTCGGCCAGGGCCGGAGCAACCCGCCGCGGACCGCCGCTTCCGCGGGCCTTGTTGGAAGCCACTCGACCGCTCGTTGGCGACCTGGCCGCCACACCCGGAAATTCAGCGCGTGGAAGACATCGTTGCGTGACGATGGCCATTGCAATGACGTGGGTAAGCAAGATTGGATTATTATAGGGGTAGGGAGGAGCGGTTGATTCGCTCCCCCCTCCCTCCGAACCG
>CAZFGM010000060.1:0-18080 GCA_964518515.1 uncultured Alcaligenaceae bacterium
CAAACGCCTGTGGAAACTGGTAGCCTGAGTACAGAGTTTTTCAGAAAGTGCAGTCCTTCTCTCAAGCAATCGGAATTTGGAATGCTTGTACCAGGCTATTATGGCAGCGAGGGCGTTATCCTTGTCCGCGCGAGAAAGGAATTTTCCAATCCCGTTTCGCGGGGTTCTCCTATTTTTGCCAGCGAAAAGCACCGGATGCGAGTTGGAACCTACTTGTCCGCCAACAGACGGGCGCCGGGATGGCACCAGCCCAAGAGCGCATCCATAAGATCCATTACCAGTTCCTCATCCTTTTCCCGCGACTTGTCCCCCCTGCGGAGCGATAACAAAAAAGTGTGAAACAAATCGTAGAGCGGCTGGCGTTCCAGGCCCTCGTGAGAGAGTTCCTGAACCAAACTTCTTAGTGCTCCGGCCGAATCCGGGGCCTGAAGAGCTTGTTCCATTCTTTCAAAATGGCTCATGGCCATCTCCATGCTTACCTGCAATAAAGCTTCCACGAACTTCGCGTACCGGCCAGGGCGGCTTGAAAATCCAATAACGTCATCGAATGATTGGGCTCAATCACCCCATGGGTCGGGCTGCTCTGGCGAAAATGAAGATCCGCTCCCAAATCTTTGAGCTCAATGGACCATATTGGATCGGGGCTGCTCCCACCTAAGCTTACAGGCCGTCGATGGGGCAGCAGGTATCGCGGATCACCAGGGGCGACCGACATTCCTCCTCCACCGGGAGCGACCATGTCATCGTCGGCAATGGCGGAAACATCTCCGAAACGCGAGAGCCCAGGGCGAACCCCCAGTTTCCTTGCACTTGGGCCAACCGCAGGAAGACCATCCGGATCTTCTATCATACTACGAAATAAAGTCATGGGGCCGGAAGGGGACTTGAGAATCTTATCCTGGTAAGGAACAAAATATAGAAAATGATCAATCTATCTGGAAAATTCTGCCCATTCGTCCCCTCCAGTGAACCTCCCATGCCCGCGCAACTCACCTGCTCGTGGGGAAAGTGCTGAAAGTTCGGGACGAGCTCGCCGGCAAGCGGGTTAATGTCCAGGCTCCTCGCTGGCTATGGTATTAGCTGCCATCCACAGCGCCCGCAAAACACAACCAAACCCATGACCATCGAGAATATTCGCAGGGGAATCCGCCAATTCTTTTTTTGGCCACGGAAGAAAAAAGTTCCCTTCCCCTTTCCTTAAAGGGTACAATTCACCTCCGCCCACTCCGGAGAGCCTCCCATGCCCGTGCAACTCACCTGCTCCTGCGGGAAACAACTGAAAGTTCGCGATGAGCTGGCCGGCAAGCGGATCAAATGTCCCGCCTGCGGCGAGGCGCTGCTGGTGAAGGAGCAAGCCATTGCCGCACGGCCGAAAGCCAAGACGCCGCCGGTCGGGGAAGACGACGAGCCGCGGCCGCGCAAGGGCAGGAAGGAGGAGGATGAAACGCCGCGGCGAAAAAAGGTCCCGGTCGATGACGAGGCAGCCGAGGACGACGAAGAAGAAGCGCCGCGGCCGCGAAAAAAGAGCCGCGTTCCTGACGAGGAGGACGAGGACGACGAGGACGAAACGCCGCGCCGGAAAGCGGGCAAGAAAGGCAAGGGCAATCCACTCTATCTCTGGCTGGGCATCGGCGGCGGAGGGGTGGCGGTGGCGATTGTCGTCGTCCTGATTCTGGTGTTGCGCGGCGGTGGAGATAAAACGCCCGGGGATTTACCGCTTACCGAAGCCGAGCTGGAAACCAAAAACGACCTGATGAACATTGGAATTGACTATCATGTGGTCACCAAGAGCTTAAAACGAACGCCGGCGAACTTGATGGAATTGGTCAGGGGAGACGGCCGAATTGCCGCCGCGATGAAAATGGATCGTTTTGTGATTTTGTGGGGCGTCGATCGGAAGTTTTTGGAGCAGGGCGACCATGTTTTGGGTTACGAAAAGGACGTCCCGACCAAGGGAGGCCTGGTCCTGCTCGGCGATACCACGGTCCGCAAAATGACGGCGGCGCACTTCGCCGGTCTGCCCAAGGCGAGCCCACCACTGGCCGGCGAGGAACCGCCCAAGAAATTGACCAAGGACCCGGTCGTGGAAGCCAAGCGCGCCGCGGAACGGGAGAAGAAACGGCTGGCCCTTCAGGCGGAAGAGAAGAAAGCGATTCCCGTGCTGGCCAAATTGCCGCGCGATCCTTTCGGGCCGCCGGCCGATTCCGTCCTGGCGGTTTTGAAAGTGGATATTCTCAAGGGGGAAATCTTACATTATTTGGCATTATCTCCAGATGGCTCCAAGGTGGCAGCCGGCGCCACCAAGGGCGCTGTTCATACTTGGGACTTGCGAACCGGCAAAAAAATTCGAGTGCTGGCCGCCCATACGGGGAGTGATATTAATGATTTCACCACAGTCGCTTTCTTCCTTGATGGGCTAACCCTGGCAACAGGAGGTCCGGACAAGAAGGTTAAATTCTGGGACCTAAACAAAGGGGAGGTTAAACAAACGATTTCCCAAGATCAAGAAGTTATTGCCCTTGCCATGTCCCCCATCGGAAAAACCCTGGCGGTTGGGATCTTCGATCAAATTAGCTCCGGATCGGTGAACTTAGTCGAGGTTTCTACCGCAAAGTCGAAAAACTTGACGGGGAAGTACACCCTCTCCCTGGCTTTTTCGCCCGATGGAAAATTCCTGGCCGGTGGGCATGTAGGCCAAGTCACCATCTGGGAAGTTGCCACGGAACAAAATACCTTGAAGGAAGAGTTAGGTTTTGGTTTTTATGCCAACGGTGTGGCTTTTTCTCCCGATGGTTGGATTCTGGGAATTGCCAGCGAAAACATCAACAAATTCAAAGAGGGCGGGGCCCTTCAACTGTTGAATCTGGAAACTGGCCAAAAGAAAGTTTTTGGAAATCTCGAAAAGACCCGTGCCCTGGCCTTTTCGCCCGACGGGAAATTCGTGGCCGCCTGCGGAACCGGTTCCCTGGCGGTTTGGAACTTGGCAACCGGCCAAAAAGTTTATCAAAGCCCGGCTTTCGTGGGCGGCAGAACTTTGGCATTTTCCCCTGGTGGCCAATTCTTGTTGGTCTGTGATACAGCAGAAATTAGGATAATGGATATGGACAAGGTTCTGGCCGCCGGCAAGTGAGGCTACCCAGGCGCGCGGCCGGGGAAGGGGACGCCGACGGCCAGGAAACCTGTCCGATTTTGAGAAGATCACCCTCAAAGGACATTGCCTCCGTATCCAGCGCCGTAGAATAGCAGTCGGAAGACGTACTGCCCACTCGGCAGACCTCGTGTGCTCGGCCCGTCTGCTGAGCTTCAGCGTTATGTCACTACACAGGCGTAAACCAATATGAACTTCCTGCATTATGAATTCGACTTGTCCAGCAACGATATCGTTGAGGTGACACTCGACAAGCAGGCCAACGTTCGCCTTCTCGATAACTCGAACTTCTCGCAATACAAGAGCGGGAAGCAGCACCGGTACCACGGCGGCTTGGCAAAAGCGTCCCCAATCAGGATTGTTGCTCCTCACGCAGGCCATTGGCACGTTGTGATTGACTTGGGTGGCTACGCGGGGACGGTTCGCGCATCCGCACGTGTGCTCCAGGGTGCCTAATGGCAAAACGTAGGACTGAACTTGATCCGGCAATCCAACGCGTGCGGCTAGACAAACTCCGGATATTTGAGATTACTGAGGCCGAATTGGAGGCACTTGAACGAGGCTCCCCGGAGTCCATATTTCTCAATCTCGCGATTGCGGTGCTCTCCCTCGCCATTGCATTTTCGATAGCGCTGGCAACAACCAAGATTGATAATGATCGAACCTTTTACGTTTTTGTCATTGTTACTTCAGTTGGGTACGTTGCCGGAATCACATTCGCATTACTTTGGTTCATTGCGCGACGGTCGGTCAAGAATGTCTCTGCAGAAATCCGCTCCCGCATTCCACCGGAGGGCCTTCAAGAAGATGGGGGTGAGGCGCCGGAGGAGGGACTGAATGTTCCATGAGGGCGAACCATGACCTTGCTTCCTTCCCTTTCGCGCCGGCAAATGTTGCAAGCCTCGGGCCTGGGTCTGGGTTCCCTGGCCTTGACGTATTTGCTGAATCAGGAAAGCGCCCGAGGTTCCGCGGCCCCGGCCGGCATGGACTTGCGTCCCCGCCCCGGCCACTTTCCCGCCCAGGCCCGTGCCGTCATCATGCTGGTGCAAAACGGCGGGCCCAGCCAGATGGACTTGTTCGATCCCAAGCCGGAGCTGACGCGGCGCAGCGGACAGGTCCACTCGGTCCGCGTGGAAACTTTTCAGACCGGCAGCGAGGGCAACCGCTTGCTGGGCACGCCCTTCAAGTTTCACAGGCGCGGGCGGTGCGGCATGGAGCTTTCCGAGGTCCTACCGCACTTGGGCTCCGTGGCCGATGATTTTTGCCTGGTCCGCTCGATGGTGTCCGAGCACAACAACCACACCGAGGGGCTGGTGCTCTTGAACACGGGCAAGATTTTTCCCGGCCGGCCGGCCCTCGGCTCGTGGGTCAGTTACGGCCTGGGCACCGAGAACCAGGACCTGCCGGCCTACCTCATCTTGCGCGACCCGGACGGCTACAACACCAGCGGCACGCTGTTGTGGCAGAACGGCTGGCTGCCCGCCATGTACCGCGGCACGGAAATCAATACCCGCGGCACTCCCGTGCTGAACTTGCACCCGCCCGCGCCGGTGCCCGCCGCCGTCCAGCGGGCCGACCTCGAATTCCTCGCCCGGCTCAACGAGGCCCACCGCCAGAATTATCCCGCCGACTCGGAGCTGGAAGTCCGCATCCGCAATTACGAGCTGGCCGCCCGCATGCAACTGACCGCCGGCGACATCCTGAATTTGGCCGGCGAAACCCCGGCCACGCGCCGGCTCTACGGCCTGGACAACCCGCGCACGGCCGGCTACGGTTTGCGCTGCCTCATGGCCCGCCGCCTGGTCGAAGCCGGCGTCCGCTTCGTTCAGGTCTTTCCCCCGGTTCAGCCGCAATTCCAACCCTGGGACGCCCACAGCAACATCAAGACGCAGAACGAGGACATTTGCTCCCGGACCGACCTGCCCTCGGCGGGCCTGATCAAGGATTTGAAAAACCGCGGGCTTTTGGACAGCACCATCGTAATCTGGTCGGGCGAGTTCGGCCGGCTGCCCGTGTCGCAGAACGGCAGCGGCCGCGACCACAACCGCAACGCCTTCAGCCTGATCCTGTGCGGCGGCGGCTTCAAGGCCGGCTTCGTCCACGGCGCCACCGACGACGTCGGCTATCGTTCGGTGGAAAACCGCGTCACAGTCCCCGACTTGCACGCCACCCTCCTCTATCAACTCGGCCTGGATCATCACCGCCTCACCTACCACCACCATGGCAGCGACGAAACACTGACCGACGCCCGCGTAACGGGGGCCAGGGTAGTGGGGGCGTTGTTGCACCGGCCGCCACGCGGTTGAGCTAGTAGCAAAAGTTCCCTGACCCCCGACTCCTGATCCCTGGCATTTGACCCCGGCCCCTAACCTTGATTAAATAGAGAAGAGAAAACGCCCTCAAACCAGCCTCGCCTGCCCGCCGGTTCGTTCGTCAAGCATTAAAAAGGATGTTCGCATCATGAGTAAATCCGCAATCATGGCCGGATTGCTGGTCGCCGGTCTAGCCGGGCCCGCGTTCGCGGACACGAAGATCGATTTCAACCGCGATATTCGGCCGATCATTTCCAACAAGTGCTTCGCCTGTCACGGACCGGACGCCAAGAAGGTCAAGGGGGACTTGCGCCTCGATTTGCGTGACAGGGCCACGCGGGTCGGCGACGACGGCCGCGGGCCGGTCGTGCCCGGTAAACCCGAGATGAGCGACCTGGTGCGGCGGATTTTCGCGGCTGACAAGAGCAAGCGCATGCCGCCTCCCAGCTCCAACAAGACGCTTACCGAGGCGGAAAAACAAACCTTGAAAACCTGGATCGCCCAAGGCGCGGAATACAAGACGCACTGGGCCTTCGCTCCGCTGGCCCGGCCCAAGCTGCCGTCCGTCAAGGACACGACTTGGCCGCGCAATGCAATTGATCGCTTCATCCTGGCCCGTCTGGCGAAAGAGGGCCTGGCACCGTCGCCTATCGCCGATCGCCAGCGCCTCATTCGCCGGGTGACGCTGGATTTGACCGGGCTGCCGGCGACGCCGCGGGAAGCCGATGCCTTCCTCGCGGATAAGTCGCCGGACGCCTATGAGAAACTGGTGGACCGGCTGCTGCAATCGCAGCGCTACGGCGAGCACATGGCCCGCTTCTGGCTCGATGCCGCCCGTTTCGGCGACACGCACGGCATGCACCTGGACAACTACCGCGAGATGTGGCCCTATCGCGATTGGGTCATTAACGCTTTCAACCGCAACTTGCCCTACGATCGCTTCGTCATCGAGCAACTGGCCGGCGACCTGTTGCCGGGCGCCACGCTCGAACAGCAGGTGGCCACAGGCTTTCTCCGCTGCCACGTGACCACCAACGAGGGCGGGTCCATCGAGGAAGAGGTTTACGTCCGCAACGTGGTGGACCGCATCGATACCAACGCCACGGTTCTCATGGGCCTGAGCATGGGCTGCGCCCGCTGCCACGACCATCGCTACGACCCGATGTCGATGAAGGACTATTACCAGACCTTCGCGTTCTTCAATAACCTGGACGGCCCTGCCATGGACGGCAACGTGCCGCAACATCCGCCCGTGATCAAGGTCGGCACGCGCGAGCAACTCGCCAAGCTCAAGGAGCTGGACGACAAGATAATGCCCATCAGGAAAAGGATCGGCGAAGAGCTGGCCAAGATCATGTACGACGACGGTCTGGATGCTAAGGAACCCGAGACCTTGCCGCGGGCGGACTACGTGTGGATCGACGACGGCTTGCCCGCCGGCGCCAAGGCGGAAGTCGGCGGCGGAGTCAACCTGCCCTGGAATTTCGTCGCGCCGCCGGCTCACCCGGTCCTCAGCGGGGGCCGGTCCATCAAGCTTACCGCGAACGGCCTGGGTCAGAACGTGCTGGTCAACGCCCAGCCGGGGCTGCGCGTCGGGGCCGGCGATAAGCTGTTCGCTTACGTCTACCTTGACCCCAAGAGCCCGCCGAAGGAAATCATGCTCCAATGGCACACCGACGGCTGGAAGCACCGGGCCTACTGGGGGGAGAACCTCATCCCCTGGGGTAATGATAATTCGCCTGAGCGGCTAAAAATCGGACCCTTGCCGGCCGCCGGTCAGTGGATCCGCCTTGAAGTCGAGGCCGCAAAGGTTGGCATCAAGCCCGGCATGAATATCGTCGGTTGGGCGTTCACGCAGCAGGGCGGCACGGCTTATTGGGACAAGGCCGGCAGCGTCACGCAAACGCCACAAAGCGATCGGCCTTTTAACACCCTCACCGCCTGGGTGCGGGCGCAGCGCCCCACAAAAGGGGCCGGCCTGCCCAAACCCATTCAAGACGTCATCAAACTTGACAATGCCAAGCGGAACGACGCCCAGAAGGAGCAACTCCGCGACTACTTCATCGAACACGCCTATGCCAAGACCCGGCCGGTCTTCGCGTCCCTCCACCGGGAACTGAACGTCATCGTGAAAGAACGGGAACGACTCGACAAGGTACTCGCCTCGACCCTGGTCTACAAGGAGCGTGTGGACATCCGCCCCGCCTACATCCTCAAGCGCGGCGAATACGACCAGCGCCAGGCCAAGGTCGAGCGCGGCACGCCGGCCTTTCTGCCATCCATGCCGGAAAGTTTCCCGCGCAATCGCCTGGGTTACGCCCAGTGGCTGGTCAGCCCCAACCATCCCCTGACCGCCCGCGTGGCAGTCAATCGCCTCTGGCAGCAAGTCTTCGGCATCGGCCTGGTCAAGACCCAAGAGGACTTCGGTTCCCAGGGCGAGCCGCCCAGCCATCCCGAGCTGCTCGACTGGCTGGCCGTCGAGTTCATCGCGGACGGTTGGGACGTCAAGAAGTTCATGAAACACCTGGTGACCTCGGCCACGTACATGCAGTCGGCGCGGGTGACGAAAGACCGCCTGGCGAAGGACCCCGCCAATCGCCTTTTGTCGCGCGGGCCGCGCTATCGCCTCGACGCCGAGATGCTCCGCGACCAGGCGCTGTTCACCAGCGGCCTGTTAGTCGAGCGGATCGGGGGCCCGAGCGTGAAGCCGCCCCAGCCCAAGGGCCTGTGGGAAGCGGTCGCTTTCACCGGCAGCAACACCGGCATCTTCAAGGCCGACACCGGCCATGACAAGGTCCATCGCCGCAGCCTGTACACCTTTTTAAAGCGCACCGCCGCCCCGCCGCAGATGAGCGCCCTGGACGCCCCATCGCGCGAGTCCTGCACGGTCCGCCGCGAACGCACCAACACGCCCCTGCAAGCCCTCCTCCTCATGAATGACAAGCAGTTCGTCGAATGTGCCCGCCACCTGGCCCAGCGCGTTCTGAAAGAGGGCGGCGACAAGGTTGAAGCGCGCATGGCATATCTTTTCCAGATCGCCACGGCGCGAACGCCGGACGCCATGGAGATGAAAGAGCTGGTTGCCGTTTATTACGAACATCTGGCGACGTACCAGCGCGATGAGAAAGCGGCCCGGCAGTTGATCGCCGTCGGCGAGACGCCGGCCGATGCGGCACTGAATGTCAGCGAGCTGGCGGCGTGGACCATGGTGGCGAATCTGGTGATGAATCTGGATGAGGTGCTAAACCGGGGGTAACTCTGACGAGCAAGGGCCGCGGTTTCCGCGAAATCCAGCGAACGAGAGGCGAAAAGTGGAAACCAGCGAATCTGCCGTGAGACATTATTTTTTTCGGGGAGATGACAATTATCGAGGAGGGCCCGTTGGAAGAGCTTTTGGGCCTGAGGCGGATGCCGCTGACATTCAAAATTTCGCGGATCACGTTCTCCGGAAAGAATCGAGCCTCTCCAGCAGATACGCCTCCTTCACAACCGAAACGACAATTGCTCGAAAATTTACTTCGACGGAGGATAATCGGTATGTCAGGAAAGCGGAAATAGAAAAATTGCGGGAGCTGGAGTCGCAAGGAATGATCAAGATTTGGACACCCCATGGCGTTTTTGAAATCCTGAGCAAAGGTCCAAAAAAGCTCGCTAAACAAGCGGCCGATGTCCGGTCTGTTATGATAAAGAACAGGGAAATCTTGATTGAAGGGCAGGTTCCCGAAAGGGTTCTCGAAGAGGTTTTTTAAGATAAGGGAAGCTCATGGAAACACAAACCCAGTCCGCGCTTGTTGCTTCAGGGAATACCTATAATCCCAGCCTAATCGTCCTGCGCAACAAAGGGTACGATTTGTGGCTCGAAAAGGGAGACAATGGCTCCCTGTGGTGCGCCAAAAAAGGAGAGCACCATTTTCTCGCGTATTCGGGCCCCGAATTGCTCGGCCTGGTGGCTCTCTGGGAACAGTTTGGCCAAGACTGGAATCAACAGAAACCCGATATTTACGGAGAGTTGATCGAAAAGTTGCAGGAATGATAATCCGCCGCCTGGATTATCGAAACGCAGCCTTTGCCTGTGAGCGAGTTGGCGGCGTGGACCATGGTGGCGAATCTGGTGATGAATCTGGATGAGGTGCTAAATCGAGGGTAGAAAAAAATGCGGAAAACTCTTGGCCGATATATTGTGATTGATTCATCCATTTGTCACGGGGAACCTACCTTCCGGGGCACACGGATTCTGCTCCAGGATGTTCTGGAACAAGTGGCTAACGGCCTGGCCTGGGAGGCCATCATCGAGGAATGGCGGGGAAGCATAAGCAAACAGGCTATTGCCGAGGCCGTCCGGCTAGCAAGTGGGGCTTTGCTTGCTCACAAGGACGAACTCGCCCTTGAGCCAGCCGGCCCATGAACATTCTGGATGAAAACATTCCTGAGTCGCAACGGCAACTGCTGCGGAGCCGGCGTATTCGAGCGCGCCAGATTGGGTTGGACATTGGTCGCAAGGGCATGAAGGACCAAGAGCAAATAATACCGTTGCTGCAAGCGCTTCCCCGTCCGGTTTTGTTGACACGCGACTTGGGTTTCTACGACCAAAGTTTTTGTCATAAAGGTTATGGCATCGTTTGTTTGCCGTGGCCCCCAATGAAGCCGCCACCTTTATCCGGCGTTTCCTTCGCCAGACGGCGTTTAATACGAAGGCAAAAAGGATGGGAATAGTGGCCCGCGTCAGCCATAATGGAATACTTTACTGGAATGTTGGCTCCCAAGAAGAAGAGGAAACAAACTGGGATGGATAAGTATCGCGTGGAGGATTTCTAAGGAGCGAATCATGTCCCCAATTCAAGCCGTGCTCAACGAGATGCGTCCTCGCCCTCTGGCCATTTACCTGGGCGAAAAGTCGATCAGCAAATTGGCCGCCTATCTTCGCGGTTACGAGCATGCTGTGGACCATTTGCGGGGCGGCCGCGACCATTTTCTTTTGCATTTTGGCGAATGGATCGAAGTTCGATTGCAAGATAGGATCCATGGGTGGGAAAATGCCATCTTGTTGAAGAGCAAAGACGAAGCCGACGCCGTGGATAACTTCTGGCGCTTGTTGGATGAATTTCTTACGGTAAATCGGGATAAAGACGGTGCGCCGAAAAGTAGAGACGCCGTGATTTCCACAGCATTGGTGGAAGAGATCTGGGATAGCATTGCCCCAGGAGTTGATGCCACGGATCTTACCCAAGAACAAAAGGAAGAACTGGATCATCGCTTGGAGGCCGCCGACCAAGACCCGGATGGGGGCGCCAGCTGGGAAGAAGTGAAGGCTCGGCTCTTGAGGAAACAATGAGCCTGAACCTGAAAATCCGGCACGAAGCTGAGGCGGATCTTGCCGCTGCGATGCAGTGGTACGGCGAACGCCGCGAAGGTTTGGCGACGACTTTCTGCTTTGTGTTGAGGAAGTGTTCGAGCGGATTCGTAAAGTCCCAGGAGCCCATCCAGTTGTTTACAAGGACGTGCACCGAACAATGATCCGGCGGTTTCCGTACATCGTTCTCTATCGCGAGAAAGCGGATCGAGTTGAGGTACTGGGCGTATTTCACTGCAAGCGAAACCCAAAACGATGGAAGAAAAGAATCAACCAGCTTGACGCGCAGGCCGAACAGGCCAATGGAGAGAATTCCAATGACTCCAAATGATGAACGAATCCAACTCCTCACCCGCCGCCATTTCTTCCAGCGCGGCGCCCTGGGCCTCGGCACGGCGGCCCTTGCCACGCTGCTGGCGCAGGATCGCGCCGCCGCCCAGACCGCCCGCGCCGGCGGCCTGCCGGGCTTGCCGCACTTCGCCCCCAGGGCCAAGCGGGCCATCTACCTGTTCATGAACGGCGGGCCGGCGCAGATGGACCTGTTCGATTACAAGCCACGCATGAACGATTTCTTCGACCGCGACTTGCCCGATTCGATCCGCCAGGGACAGCGCCTCACCACCATGACCAGCGGCCAGGCGCGCTTTCCCATCGCGCCGTCCAAGTACCGCTTCGCCCGCCACGGCCGGTGCGGCACCTGGGTCAGCGAACTTCTGCCCTGGACGGCGCGGATCGTGGACGATCTGTGCGTCATCAAGACGGTGCACACCGAGGCGATCAACCACGATCCGGCGGTGACCTACATCTGCACGGGCAGCCAGTTGCCCGGCCGGGCCAGCCTGGGCGCCTGGCTCAGCTACGGCCTGGGCACCGACAACGAAAACCTGCCCGCCTTCGTGGTCATGACCCCGAGTTGGACGCGCAACAACGACCAGGCCATCTATCAGCGCCTGTGGGGCTCGGGCTTTTTGCCCAGCCGGCACCAGGGCGTGGCCCTGCGCTCGGCCGGCGATCCGGTGCTGTTTTTGTCCAACCCGCCCGGCGTCGATGCCCAGACGCGCCGCCGCATGCTCGACGCCCTCAATCGCCTCAACCAGCGCACCGCCGACGACATCGGCGACCCGGAAACGCAGGCCCGCATCGCCCAATATGAGATGGCCTACCGCATGCAGTCGTCGGTGCCGGAATTGATAGACGTTTCGCGCGAGCCGCGGCACGTGTTGGACCTGTACGGCCCGGAGGTGAGCCGGCCCGGAACGTTTGCCGCCAGCTGTCTGTTGGCCCGCCGCCTGGCCGAGCGCGGCGTCCGCTTCACGCAAATCTTCCACCGCGGCTGGGACCAGCACGGCAACGTCGGCGGCGACCTGCCCATCCAATGCCGCGACGTCGATCACGGCTGTTACGGCCTGATCACCGATCTCAAGCAGCGCGGGCTGCTCGACGACACCCTGGTGATCTGGGGCGGCGAGTTCGGCCGCACCATTTACTGCCAGGGCGCCTTGACGCGCGCCAACTACGGCCGCGACCACCATCCGCGCTGCTTCTCCATCTGGATGGCCGGCGGCGGCATCAAGCCCGGCATCGTCCACGGCGCAACCGACGACTTCAGCTACAACATCGTCCGCGATCCGGTCCACATTCTCGAAATGAACGCCACCATCCTCCATTGCCTCGGCATCGACCATCGCCGCCTCAGCTACCGCGTGCAGGGACTCGATGTGCGCCTGACCGGTGTCGAAGGCCACGACGTGGTGCGCGAGTTGCTCGCCTGAACAAATTCGACCGTTTGTAGTGCAGGCTTCAGCCTGTGAAGCCGTCCAACGGGCTGAAGCCCGCACTACAAACAACCGTCGCCGATGGAGAGGCGAATTGTACCTGGACACGCAGGCGGGCCTGCGGAAGGGCGAGACTTCAGGACCGGCCATTGTGCCAGGCCGGCCGGAGGCCAGTCTGCTTATCAAGGCCGTGCGCTACGACGACAAGGACCGGCGCATGCCGCCCGCGGGCAAGCCGGCGCCGGCCGAGATCGCCGACCTGGTCTTGTGGATCAACGACCCGCGTGATGATAAATTGGCGAGGGGGGGGGCGTAAACCCCCTGATATCGAACAAGGGCGCACGTTCTGGTCCTGTCAACCGGTCAAGGCGCCGCAGCTCCAAAAAAATTAATATATATGCAATGGCCCACCTACGGGGATATTCTCGCGGCCGCCCCGATCGTGCACCGCTATATCCGGCCCACACCGCTGTACCAATGGCCGGCCCTGTCGCAGATGCTGGGGTGCCGCTTTTTTCTGAAGCATGAAAACCACACGCCGACCACGGCGTTCAAGGTGCGCGGCGGCCTCAACCTGGTCGCCCGGCTCTCCGAGGAGCAAAAACGCCGCGGCATCCTCGGCTGCACGACCGGCAATCACGGCCAGTCGCTGGCCTATGCCTGCCGGCAATTCGGCGTCCGCTGCGTCCTGGTCGTGCCGGCGAAAAACAACCCCGACAAGCTGGCCGCCATGCGCGCCCTGGGCGCCGAGATTGTCGAACACGGCCAGGATTACGACGCGGCTCGCGAATACTGCGAAACGATCTGTCAGAACGAAGGGCTGCGCTATGTTCATTCGGCCAATGAACCGGACCTGATCGCCGGGGTGGGTACTTATGCCCTGGAGATTTTCGACGACTTGCCGGAGCCGGACGTGATCCTGGTGCCGATCGGTCTGGGCAGCGGTATTTGCGGGACGGCGCTGGTGGCCGCCGCCCGCCGGCGGCAAACTCAGGTCATCGGCGTGCAATCGGAATTGGCCCCGGCCGTCACGCTGTCCTGGCGCGAAGGCCGGCCCGTCCAAACCGGCACGCCCGGAACTTTCGCCGAGGGCATGGCCACGCGCATTTCCGCGGAGCTGACGTTGGCGATCATGCGCCGTCATGTGCACGACATCGTACTGGTCAGCGACGACGCCTTGCGCGACGCCATTCGTTTGCTGTTGCGCGTGACCCACAATTTGGCCGAAGGGGCCGGCGCCGCCGCCACCGCCGCCGCCTTCCACCTGCGGGAAAAATTGGCCGGCAAAACCGTGGTCGGCGTTCTCTCCGGCGGCAACCTCGATCTGCGCGAGCTGGCCGGCATTCTTTCGTAGTAGGCACACTCCGTGTGCCGTTACGGTCCTTGAAACGTCGAACTAAAAAGGTGAAAATTCATGTTAGCAGACCGACTAAAGTGTGCTCCAACATCATTAGCAAGCCCCAGGGCGACCAGAATTCCCCGGGGCTGACCATAAAGCATGGAAATCGCAACTTCACTTGTCGGCTTGACCCAGATGCATCCGCAGCTGGAATGGCCAGAAATCTCCGCCGCCACCGTCGCCGTCCTGGAGGATGCCGGACTGGAAGCGCCTTTCCAAGTGCAACTCGAACTGATTAATGTGCCCGGTTTCGGCAGCGAACGGCTCGGCCTTCTGATTGACGGCAGCGGAATTCCAGGGGAGCGCGTGGCACGCATGCGCCGGACTTACGAGTCGGCCCGGCGCATCGAACTCGCCGCTATTGCTCTGGCCGGCCTGGGACTTTATCATGGAGGAAGGCATGAGATCATCGATGTGGCCGTACGCGGCAGCGGGGCAGACTACCTGGTGGACGCTGCTCATCACCTTCTGGAGGTGGCGGGCCGCTCGCGCCATAGAGATTTCGAAGTTGCCTGGCAGCAACGGTTGCAACGGCTCCAGGAGCGAACTTCAGCGGGTTTTTATCTTTTCGTAATCGAGCTGGAAAATCAGGCCGGGCGTTTGTTATTTAGCACCTAGAGGCGGAGAGGGAAAATGGCAGAAGAATCCTTTCCCGTGAACAACTTGCTGGCAACCGCGAAATCACGTGAGGTGCAGCGCGCCTTGCTGGCCGAAATGCGCGGCGAGCGCTCCCATGCCGCCCTCCATTTTCTGGCGGCGGCACATATGGAACTCGTGTTGGGGGTGGATTACGAATCGGCGGGGGACAGCGGCCTCGCTCTGCGCAGCCGCTTGAGTGCCGCCTCCTGCTTCTGGCGTGGCGGCCATCCCGATCAAGCCCGTGCGTTATTTGCCTCCTTGCTCCAGGCCTGGCCAGGGCAGGCGGCGGAAATCCACAAGATAATGGCTGAATTGGCCCAGGACTACCCGGCCATGGCCTCCTAACCTTTGTCCTATGGGAAGTCCGCAAAAATTTAGGCGGGCGTCGGAGCGAAAGCCCGACGTGGATGAAAGGCAAAAATATCCACGTCGGGCTTACGCCTTGACGCTCGCCAAGAAAGCCTCAATCTCAGCCGCGCAAAATATTGCCACGAGTGGTCCCTGTGGGGCCACTTTTTAGTCGCCCGCCGGCCCTTTCAACCCCATCACCGGCTGCGGCGCCCCAAATAAATAGCCCTGGCCGAAATGCGCTCCCATCTGGCGGCAAATATCCCGCTCCTGGTCGGTTTCGATTCCTTCGGCGACGATGTGCACTCCGCAATCGCGGATCATGCGACACAGGCTCTGGACAATCTCCTGGCGCGGCTTGTCCAGGTGCAGGCCGCGAATGAGTTGCATGTCCAGCTTGATGAAATCGGGGGGGATTTCCGCCAGTTCCAGAAAGCGCGCCTGGCCCACGCCGAAGTCGTCGTAGGCCAGGCCGATATCCAATTCCTTCAAGTAATTGTGCAGGCTGCGCATACTGTTCAAGTCGGTGATGGCCGTTTCGTGTACTTCCAGCACCAAGCGTTGGCGGGGCTTGAGGGCGGTCTTGATTTGCGGCAGGTGTTCGAGGAAGACGAACTCCTCCATTTCGACGGGGTGCAAATTGAGGAACAACAGGGAATGGTCGGGCAAGTCGCCCACCTCGGCCACGGCCGCCGCGCGGAAGGTCCGGCACAACTCCCCCGCCAAACGGCATTGCTCGGCCAGGGCAAACAGCTCGCGCGGACTGCTGGACAGGGCCATGTGCCGGCCGCGGCCCAGCGCCTCGAACCCCATCGGCCGTTCCGTGTGCATGTCCACAATCGGCTGAAATACCGTGGTCACCAGTTCCTTCTCGATCAACTCCCGCAAATACTGGTACGAGCGCAGGATGCTCTTGGGCAGCTGGCTGGTGATGGGATCGGTCATGCATTCGCCCAGGGAGGGCGGCGCCTCCGGGGCGTCCAGTCCGAAGCGGAATTCCTCGTGGGCGACATGCACGATGTCGCCATTGACCAACCCCATGGCTTCCCGGACCCGCTTACCGTTGACAAAGGTGCCGTTGGTGCTGCCCATGTCGCGGATGGCAAAGCGGAAGCTCTCCAGCTCGACGATTTCCGCGTGTTCCTTGGAGACCTTCGACGAATAGATGGTGAAATCGGCGTTCTTGCTGCGGCCGATGCGGAAGGGCAGCCGCTCGATCGGGATGCGGTGCGGCACCTGCCCGGGTTTGGGAAAGTGTTCGAGAAAAAGCTTACATTTGTCCACGACTTTGGCTTTGGTTTGCGTGAGCATGGTTATCCTACCACGGTAAAGTAATTTTCCACCGCCAGGGCAAAATAGTCGGCTTTCATTTCCATGGGCAAGCCGGCGTAGGCGCAATAGTTGCGCACCTGCATGAGCAGGTCGCGCGGCTGGCACCGCCGAAACGGCCGGCCTTGCGGCCGGTAATGCGTTTCCACCAAATACTGGACCGCGTTCCGCTGATACGTGAAGCCATACGCCGGGGCGTTCAGCTCGAATAACTGGTAAAACTCCTCCTCCTTCGGATCGGGTACGTTGATCTTGTACGGAATGCGCCGCAGAAACGCCTCGTCCACCAGGTCGTTCGGGTCGAGGTTGGTGGAGAAGATGATGAGCTGGTCGAAGGGGACCTGGATTTTCTTTCCCGAGGCCAGGGTCAAGAAATCGTAATGTTTTTCCAAGGGAATGATCCAGCGGTTGAGCAGCTCGACGGGGTCCATGCGTTGCCGGCCGAAATCGTCGATCAGCAGCGAGCCGCAATTGCTCTTGAGCTGCAGCGGCGCTTCGCTGACATTGCTCCGTGAATTATGGCGAATTTCCAGATTGTCCATGGTCAGCTCGCCGCCGACGACGACGGTGGGCCGGCGGATTTTGATCCAGCGTTGATCGTGGGTATCCTGGCGGAGCAGGCGCTTCTGGGCGCCCGTGGCCGGCTTGTGGTACACCGGATCGTACAGCTTGATAATCTCCCCCTCGGCCAGCAGCACCTTGGGAATCCAGATTTCCTGGCCGAAGCATAGAGTGATGCGCTCGGCAAGGGTGGTTTTGCCGTTGCCCGGAGCGCCGTACAAAAACAAGCCCGCGCCCGAATTGACCGCCGGCCCGAGCCGGTCGAATAATTCGGGATTGACCAGGATGTCCTTGAAGGCGGCTTCCAGTTGCTCGCGTTTGCAGGCGTCGGCGGTGATGGTCTGGGCGTCGATCGAGGTGAGATAATCCGTCAGGGGAACCGGCGCCGGGCCGAAATAGGCGCAGGCCTCGCTCATGAGCTGGGCATGTTCCCGGCCCTGGTCGGTCAGGGCGTAAAAAAAATCGTTGAGTGGGGCGGCGCCTTTATGGGTGAAAATCTGGCGGGCACGCAGCTTTTGCAGGCGCGGCTCCAGGATGCCAAACGGCATCGACAGATGATCGGCCAGGGCCCGGCCGCTGGCGCTGCCCAGGGCCGACAATTGTTTGCACAAAAGCGCATCGACCAGGGCCTCACTGAGCCCGGTTTCTTCCAGGTTCCGCGGTTCGGCCGGGTGAAACCCTTTATCGGCCAGCAGCGAGGAAATCCGGGAAAGATCGATTTTTTTGGAGGTTTCTTTGACGGTGGACAAAGTGGCACCCTAACCAAGTTTTATTGCCGGCGGCCGCCAGCTCCGGGAAGGAGATTTCCGCAACTCCCTCCGGCTCAAGGTCTTCCAGTTCGGGAATCGCCTGCGCTCCCATTCCGTGGACCGCCAAGCAACCGAACAAGTCTAGGTCATTTTTTCCTCTCCGGGCGATGGTTTTTTGATTTTCCAGGCCGTAAAGCAAAAGGCCTTTGCCCGAATGGGGAAAAGGGAAAGGCCAACTCGGATTTTCTGAGGCGTATTTCGAAATCCCCATATAAAATAGGTCAAAATCCCGGAAGGCATTTTCCATGCACCAGTGGCATCCGCTTTTTGCCAAACTTTTACGTCCCGTCGTTGAAGGATACTTCGTGATTCAGGCCAACATGCCGGTGGGCGACCTGCCGCGGGAAGCCGACGTGGTGGGGTGTAGTCGCCGTGGCATCGAAGGTTTTCGGGAAAAATCGCTGCTGAAC
>CAZFGM010000061.1:0-2648 GCA_964518515.1 uncultured Alcaligenaceae bacterium
CTTCCCGGGGCCGTAGCTCAACTGGGAGAGCGCAGCGTTCGCAATGCTGAGGTTAGGGGTTCGATCCCCCTCGGCTCCACTTTTTGTAGGAGGTTCATGCCTTTCCAATTAGGCGATATCTGCATCAGCGCCCCCGGTTGGAAAGCCGGGTGCTGGGTCATCTCCGGGGTGCAGGCCGATTCCCCAGGCCGGTATTGCGGCATTCATCTTGTCACCGGCAAACATTTTCATCTGAAGGAATCGGGGCTAGTCAAAGTGGGCCAGGTTTGTCCCGGTTTTAATCCGGCCAGCTTAATTCCGCATCCGAAAGTGTCTTCCCTGCCTGCCGAGGAGGATGAAGAATATCTCCTGGGCAAAGAACGCGCCGCCTATTGCTCCCGCGTCGATCGCACGGAACACCGCAAGCGCTGGGAACTGCTGGCCCGGGCCAAGCCGGGCGAATGGCTCGGTTTATGGCGCGACGGCAACATCGAGCGCATCAAGTTCCACAAGGTCCTCACCCGCGGCCAGAAATACGTCTTCGTGGCCGAGGATGCCAAGGGCAAAGTCTATCGCTATCCCCTGGAAGCCCTGGTCGTGGAGGGCGAATGGCAGTCCCCCGGTTCAGGTTAAGCGTGCAACATGCCCGGATTCAAGCGAACTCCTCCATCTCTTCCATCCGCCCCGTAAACATGCCGAGGTAGCTGGTGTAGCGGCGTTCGCTGATCCGGCGGCGCAGCACCGCCTCCTTGATGGCGCAGCGGTCTTCGTGGGTGTGCGTGCAGTCGGCGTAGCCGCACAGGTGCACAAACGGGCGGAACTCGGGGAAAAAGCCTTCCAGCTCTTCGGGCAGAATGTCCCAGAGCTGGAACTGGCGGAGGCCGGGGGTATCGACGACCCAGCCGCCGCTCCTCACCCCGCCCTCTCCCCCGAGAGGAGAGGGAAGGGTGAGGGGAATGAGCTCGGCGGTGGTGGTGGTGTGGCGGCCTTTCTGATTCACGTCGCTGACCGCGCGGACGCGCAGGCCCAAGTCGGGCTGGATGGCGTTGAGAAGCGAAGACTTGCCGACCCCGCTCTGGCCGGTGAACACGGTCTGACGCTGGGGCAGCTTTTTTCGCAGGCGGTCAATGCCGAAGCCGGTCAGGGCACTGGTCAGAAAAGTGGGGATGCCGAGTTGGCTGTAAAAGCCGGCGAGCGCTTGATAGTCGGCGGCATCCACCCGATCCACCTTGTTGAGGCAGAGGATGGGGGCGATGCCGCCTTGTTCGGCGCTGACCAGGTAGCGGTCGATGAGGTGCGGTTTCAGCTCCGGCTCGACCAGGGACATGACGATGACGACCTGATCGACGTTGGCGACGAGGACGTGTTCCTTGCCGCGCGAGGCGCGGGTCAGCAGGCCATGCCGCGGCTCGACGCGCTCGATGAAGCCTTCTTCGTTGGGAGCGGGACGAATCCACACGCGGTCGCCGGTGACCACCACGTGGCGTTCGTCGGTGGCCAGAGTCTTGAGCAGGCGGCGGATCGCACAGTGGAACTGCCGGCCGTCCTCGGTCTCGACCACGCTCAACAGGCCCTGGACCTTGAGCACGCGGCCCGGTAGGCAGGTGGCCAGATCGACCGCGGGCATTTCCGTCGCCTCGGCGCCGCCTGGGCTGGCCGTTTCTTCCTGAATGATGGTGCGTTTGCGCGACAGCTCGCCCTTGGCCCGCACGCGTTCCTGGCTGGGGCCGGCGTCGTGCTCGCCGCCCTGCTGCTGAAAGCCGCGCGTCCAATCGCGCAGCCGGGGCGGCTTGGCCCGGTTCTTGCGCAGCTCGACACGGACTTTCTTCTTCTTGGCCATTTCCTCGCCCCTGGACAATCATCGTGGTTATTGTATCAGGAGCCTTTCTTGGATTCGCTGGAAGATTGTGTAAGAAGAGCATCACGAAAAGAGGCTGAAGCCCGCACTACGAACCTGTGACCGCGCGAAGTATATCGTTTCGTGTTTTCGTTCTTACGGGCTTTCGTGATGCGCAAAGGGCTCTGCTCTTTCCATTGGCAATTGGCATTTGCCCGACTCTTGACTACGGGGCCCCCTTGACAGGGATAGGAGAAAAGCTATGGTTCTCCGTTTCACTAACGCCAAGTTTTGGGGAGAAAGGCCGGCTTTTCCGGGCAGGAGGGAAGCCAGGAAAGGGGGGCAAGCTGCTGGGCAAGGGAAACAGGGCCTCGACAATGGTTTCCTGATAGGCGTGCTTGAGTTGGCCGCCGTCGGCAACCGAAGTAACTTCCAAGGATGACACCATGGCCGATGCAAACACTACCGTGGCAAGCTTGCGCGAGGCGGTGCGGCAGTTTGCCGCCGACCGCGCCTGGGAACCGTTTCACAGCCCCAAGAACCTGGCCATGGGCCTGGCCATCGAAACCGCCGAGCTGATGGAGCATTTTCTCTGGGTCGATTGCGCCGCCTCCAGGGAAATCACCCGCGACCCGGCCAAACGCCAGGAGGTCGCCGACGAGCTGGCCGACGTCGCCTGCCACTTGTTCAACCTGTGCAATGCCCTCGACATCGACCTGAGCGACGCCTTCCAGGCCAAGATCGTCAAGAACGCCGCCAAGTATCCGGTGGAGAAATATCGGGGACGCTGGTGAGGGGTGAGGGGTGAGGGGTGAAAAAAATATTGCCAATT